>JAGDMJ010000421.1 GCA_017860555.1 Bacteroidota bacterium | reverse complement strand
GCGATGATCGCCAGCAACCGCTGGTCTTCGTCGGTGAATTGCTTTCCCTCTTTTTTGTTATAGACCGTCAGCACACCCTTCAATTCCGACTTGATCATCATCGGCACGCACAGCAAGGACCGGATCGAGGCATCCCATTGTACTCCGCGGAACCGCGGATCATTCGGCGGATCGTTCAGCGTGAGGGGGCGTTTGTTCAGGTGCATCCAGCCCAGGAGGCTCTGATTGAAATGATAGCGCGGGTTCTGAGCGGAGCTCGCCATCGTGCGCACGAGCGTCTTCATGGGAGAATTCGCCTCCGGATCGACGAGCGTGATCACTCCCTGCTCGGCATTGATCGCGCGGAGAGACCGGTGAATGATGGTGTGCATGATGTCTTGCGAATTGACGGAAGCCCCGATCGCCCGGGCGAGATCATTCAGGATGGAGAGCTCTTCGACGGCACGTTTCAGCCGCTGGTTTTCCTCGATGAGAGGTTGAGATGCGTGAATCTCCTGTACGGCCATGGCTTCTCTCGGCAATATGCAAGAACAGGGTAGGTGCTTGCATAGTAAGCAAAAGAAGGTGAAAAGAAAAGTCCCAAAATGACGCAGTCCCGGGTTCTCCAGCGAGCCGCGTCACTTAGGCCGGCTCCTTGACATTCTTCTTTGTAAGCAGTGCGACCGAGCGTCCTCCTAGAACGAATCCTTCCGCGACCTTTTGCTTCACCTTTCTTTCCTTGCCGTGCATACCCGCGGTGGCTACGAGAAGGTCCCAGGGTCCAGGCGGGAGGCAGTACTCGATATTCTCATGGTACGCGTTCAGCAGGATGAGGAATGTATCGTCCAGGATCTTGCCTCCTCGCTCATCGGGTTCGTCGATCGCCGTGCCATCGAGCAGCATCCCGATCGAGCGTACATGCGAGACATTCCGGTCTTCGTCGGTCATTTCCTTCCCGTCCGGGCGAAGCCACATAATCCCTTTGACCCCCGCTCCCCCCTTGAAGTACGTTCTTCTCCTGAGGACCGGGTGCTTCTTTCTGATGCGGATCATCAGCTTCGTGAATTCCAGCAGGTCCTTCCTCTCCTCATCCAAATTCCAGTCGAGCCACGTGATTTCGTTGTCCTGGCAGTAGGCGTTGTTATTGCCCTTCTGCGAATGGCCGAGCTCGTCCCCTCCACATATCATCGGAACGCCTTGTGAGAGGAAGAGCGTCGCAAGGAAATTCTCTCTCTGGCGCCGGCGGAGCTCGTTGACCCCGGGATCATCGGTGGGGCCCTCCGCGCCGCAGTTCCAGCTGGCATTGTCGTCCGCCCCGTCCCGGTTGTTTTCCTTGTTCGCTTCGTTATGCTTGTCGTTGTAGCTCACCAGGTCATTTAACGTGAACCCGTCATGGCAGGTGATGAAGTTGATGCTGGCCATCGGATTTCGCTCGTTGTTCTGGTAGAGGTCCGCCGAGCCGCTGAGGCGATACGCAAGCTCGGCAACCTGGCTCTCATCCCCTTTCCAGAATCGCCGGATGGTGTCACGGTACTTTCCGTTCCATTCCGTCCAGCCGGGGGGAAAACCTCCCACCTGATATCCCCCCTGTCCCAGGTCCCATGGCTCGGCGATGAGCTTGACCTGAGAAATGATCGGGTCCTGCTGAATGATATCAAAGAAGGTCGAAAGCTTGTCCACTTCAAAAAACTCGCGGGCGAGCGTCGAGGCAAGGTCGAAGCGAAACCCGTCCACGTGCATCTCCAGCACCCAGTACCGCAAGCTGTCCATGATGAGCCGTGTCACGTGGGGGTTGGACATCTTCAGCATATTCCCGCAGCCGCTGAAATCCATATAGTACCGGGGATTCTCCGGGCTCAAATAATAGTACGACGAATTGTCGATGCCGCGGAAGGAGAGTGTCGGGCCCATGTGATTCCCTTCGGCAGTATGATTGAAGACCACGTCGAGGATCACTTCAATTCCCGACTTATGAAGCGAGTAGACCATCTCCTTGAACTCCCGCACCTGCTCTCCCCTGGTCCCGGAGCTCGAGTAACGGCAATCGGGGGCAAAGAATCCGATGGTGTTGTATCCCCAGTAGTTGGTCAGCCCCTGGTCCAACAGATACTTGTCGTTCACATGCTGATGGATCGGCAGCAGCTCAACGGCGGTCACCCCCAGATCGTGGAGGTACTCCACCATGGGGGCCGATCCGAGTCCGGCATACGTTCCGCGCTTGTGTTCTTCGATCCCGGGATGGTTCTTGGTCAACCCTTTGATATGCACCTCGTAGATGACCGTCTGATGCCAGGGGATCCTCGGAAGCGTGTCACCGAGCCAGTTGAACGCCTGGTCGATCACCACGGATTTGGGAAGAAATCGTGCAGAATCCCGCTCGTCCCGTTTCAAGTCCTGAGATTGGTCGCCGATGGTGTATCCGAACAGCGCGTGGTCCCACTCGATGGCGCCATCAATGGTCTTCGCGTACGGATCGAGCAGCACTTTCGCACGGTTGAATCTGTGCCCCTTTTCCGGCTCATACGGTCCATGGACGCGATAGTTGTACAACTGTCCGGGCTTGATGTCCGGCAAATAGCAATGCCAGACGAAGGCGGTCTTCTCCGTCAGGGGAATGACATGCGTCGGATTTGCAGGATCATCAGGGCCGAACAAGAGGAGCTCTACCGCTGTCGCGTGTTCGGAAAAGAGAGCGAAATTTGTGCCGATCGGATCGTTGGTAGCGCCAAGGGGAAACGCTGTCCCCGGCCACACCTGGAGTGGATTTGCCATGAGATGGTACTCGTCTGATGGTCGTTGAAGGCAGAATCGAGTACTGCTGCTTGCGGCAAAGGTTACCGCCCGAGGGGAAACGGAATGTACCGGCGCACATTCGTGCCGCCGGCATGTCCGTCTTTCGTCCGTTCTGCAAATATCCCCGCCTCGAAGTCACTGCTGGATTGAATGCTAGAATAAGAAGGTCCGGTCACAGTGCCAATCAGGCATTTTCCGTATAATGCTCCTCGGGCAAAGTGCCGAAGTCCGGCTACGCAGTTTCCTGTAGATTTGTACTTGAGATTTTCCCAGCGTAACTTGAAAGCACCATTTACCATAGGAGATTCAATGGTCACCAGGCGCGAGTGTCACGCAGGCCCTGCGAGGAAGGGCAAACCGAATGGTCGCGGAACCGTGCCACCCCCTCCGGGGAGACGTAGTCTCCAAATTCCAGAAAAGCAAAAAAGGGCTTGACAACCTCGGAGAAAAGTAATAGACTACGTGTTGGTTGTGAATGACAACCAATATAGAGTTAACGATTACTCTGCCGTCTTGTTTGATGAAGGGAACTTTCAAACCGGGACATTCGCGCAAGGAAGAGTAATTTGTCTACTCCAACAACCAAATGATTGATCGGTTGTTTTCTGTTTTTCTCACCGATAGAGAGCCGGGCGACTGCGCCCCGAGTTCTCCCGCTTTCATAAAGTCAGATGTCAGATGCCTGACGCCTGATCTCAGATTTGACATTAGGATTCGACATGACCACCGAAGGTACAAAGGACAAGCGGCCCGCTCTCTGGGTACCGACGCTGTACTTTGCTGAAGGGCTTCCCTTCGTCGCGATCGCCACCGTGTCAACACTCATGTATAAGAGCAT
>JAGDMJ010000420.1 GCA_017860555.1 Bacteroidota bacterium | reverse complement strand
GGTGAGCGGTTCTCAGCGGACCATTGTGTGCACCCTGACCAACCGCCCTGCCGGTGCCGATCTCTCACAGAGCACCCGGTATCTGTTCAAAGACCTCGAAAACGCTTTGCTTGGAACCCCCCTGAGAGTGACCGGCACTCCTGACCATATCGAGATCCGTGTGGAGCAGGCAGAGTGAAGCGGACCATTCTCGAACATCTTGCCAGCATTCTCTTCGTCGCGGTGGCATTCGCGCTGGTCCTTGGCTATGTCAAAATCAAGGAGCAGGAGGCGGAAGAGGCCCGTACGAGTCTCGTGGGCCCATATCTGGCGCTGAATATCGATTTTGGCAATCCCATGCATGTGGCAATGTTCCGCGAGGCCTTGAATCAGTTTCACCCCGAGGATCCGGCCGCAAACGATTCGATTCTCCAGGCGATCAATGACTTCCGGATGTTGCAGTTCACCAATGCCGCGTACAAGACCGGCGGGGAAGAGCGGGGTCTGAGTTGGACCAAAGCCACCAGACTTGCCTGGATGTATCTGCAGTTCATTGTGGTCTATGCCCTCGTGATGGTTCTCACCTACGTGGGAGCCCAGAGCCTTGCTGTGTACCGCTTCATCAAAATGAAGCAACACGGGACGTCCTACCTGGCAAGTTTCGTGGAGTCCCTGAGAGATCGCAGGTCCCGCAAGGGGGGCTTTCCGATTTCCACGCTGCTGTTCCTCTTGCTGAAGGCGCTTCTGAAAGGCGTGGCGTATACCATTCTCTTTGCCCCGGCCTACGTGATAGCGTACTCCTTCAAGACGCGCATCGACACCGACTCATTGCTGTTCATGATTGTGCTGGGTGTTGTCTCGAATGGCCTGTTGATCAACTACGCGAACAAGTTCTACGCGTTCTTGGCCGCTGAGAGCCGGAGAGGCTACGTGGAGACCGCGATGGTCAAGAACCTGGGCAGTTCGTATGCCTGGCACGTTCCCGGAGGCCTTCGCTACCGGGCGATCCTGCAGCCCGCCACAATGTTTCCGTCTCATGTGTTCCGGCATATCTATATGAATGCGCGGCACCAGTACCTCCCGGCACTCAAGGAACACGCCTCGTTCCTGATCTCGGGCCTCATCATCATCGAAATGGCACTCAACATCCAGGGACACCTGGGATACGAGCTTCTGCAGAACATCCTGTACCGGCGATATGAAGTGGTCCTGGCGATCCTCCTGGCAATCTTCCTCGTCGTGAAAGCGACGGAGATCCTGGTGGATGTCTGGACGCACAACGAAGCCAGGAGATACGAGAACGCATGATTGCGACGAAACTTGGGGAGTTTTACCGGGACAAGGATAAGCGCTGGCTCTCGATCTGGGTCGCAGGCTTGCTCGCGCTCTGGATCTGGGATCTGGTGTTCCTGAATGCCCCGGCGCTCGCGCGTATCGAGGCGGCGTTTGTGAACACACTGTATGCCGGCGCTCTGGTGGTCTTCATGTCGCTTGTCTTCGGTTGGGCCGCCGGGGTGGGGCTCCACTTTCTGGACGAAGCGCGCAACCGGTCTCCCTACATCGTGCTCACGTTCTTCCTGAACGTGATCCGGTCCATTCCTCAGATCGTCGGCATCCTCATCGGGTACGTGGTCATTACCTTCTTTATTGAGCAGGAAGCCCTGCAGAACCAGTATGCGCAGCTCTTCTGGATGTCGTTCGTCATCAGCCTGTTTGTCTTCCTCGAGGTGGTGGACCTGGTCCGGGACCGCATCAGGTATTTCGCCGCGTCGGATTTCTATCCCGCCATGCTCTGCTGCGGCATCCGGGAGAGCCGGATCGTCAACATCGAGGTGCTCTGGAAGAACAGTCGCGCCCATCTGATCCACAAGCTCATCGCGATTTTCGGGTCAGCGATCTTCCTTCAGTGCAGCATCGACTTCATCATCTCCGTGGGACTCTCCACCGATGTGAGCTCGACGAATTTCCCGGTGACCCTGGGCAGCTTGCTCGCGAAGATGGACAGCAAACAGGACATTCTCGCAATCGGTTCGCTGTTCGGCGATCTGAGCGTGTTCGGCAGGTTGCTCACGGAGCACCTGCAGGGAGTGAGCGTAGCAGTGGTGATCGTCTTTTCGCTCCTCTGCATCTACCAGATCTCCAACGGATTCGTCAAACGGAACTCCCTCTGATCGACTGTGTCTGACCTCTCGTTCAACATACGCATCGCCGTCGGAGGCCGTACCCTCGTGGACATCGACCATTTCAGGATCCGGGAGAATGCCGTGACATTCCTGTTCGGCGAGTCAGGGATCGGTAAGTCGCTGATCTCCCGCGCACTGTTCGGATTGCTCGCTCCAGAGGAGTATACGATCACGGTCAATGGTGAGCCCTATGAAAGCTATCTGTGCGGGCCCTGGCCGGCAGCGTTCCAGAAAAACGGGTTCTTTGTCTTTCAGGAACCCTCGACGCATTTGAACCCGCTTCTCACCATCAAAAACCAGCTCCATGAAGGGAGCCTCGCACAGGCTCCTGACGAAGCTCCGATCCTGCGGCAGCTCTGGTCCGGAATGGAAGACAAGACCGTTCGCGGTCTCCTCGAAGTTTTTCCCAAGCCGTATCGCCCGAGCGGCGGGGAGAAGCAGCGGATGCTCCTTGTGATGGCGTTCAAGAAGTTGGAGATGATGCTTGCCGGTTCACCCCCGGACCGGCCGCCCCTTTTTGTGTTTGATGAACCCACCGGCAGCCTGGACAATCATTTCCGCGATCTCTTTCTGGCCATGCTCTTTAGCCGGTTCCGTCAAAGGGCCTTCAGCGTGCTTCTGATCAGTCACGACTATTCCATGATCAGTCACGTCCAGAGGGCGCATGCCGACCTTACCGGCAGCATCGCGTACAAAGAACTGGTGTCTCACGCCGGATTGCTGGCTCTGCAGGACTTTCTCCCCGAGACCTATCTCAACTGGCTCAACCGGCAGCATCCCGCGCCGCCTGCCACAGGTATCATGGTCGAGAGCGCGCCGCTCGTAACAGTCGAAAGCAAGGTGGAGGTCTTCGGGAGAACGCTGGCGATCACCAGGGACAGGAGCGCCAGAAGCGAGGTGCCCATGGAAATCAATCGCGGGAGCATGGTGTATTTGAAAGCGCCCAGCGGCACAGGAAAAACGACCATCGTCAAGCTGATGATGGGACTCGCCTCGGGAAGCCGGTTCCGCATGGCGTTGGGTACAATGACGGTCACAGAAACAACCCCGCGTGAGGTCTGGCGGAAGCGTATCTGGGGGAAGCAGATGACGATGGTATTCCAGCATGCGGACGAAGCGCTGAACCCTCACTCAACGGTTGAAGAGACCTTTCACGGGCTCCCTTCTCGTAAAAAGCAGATGCGTGAAGATATTACGCGGACACTGAGAGAACTGTTCGATCCGGAGGATGTCACGGAAGAATTCTTGAAGAAGGAGGTGCGCCTCCTTAGCGGCGGACAGAAGCAACGGCTGAATCTCCTGCGCGGGTTGTTCCTGGACACAGATATCCTGATCGTGGATGAGCCGTTGAACGGGCTGGACTTTGAAAGCACGACAAAAGTGATTTCGATGCTGCAGAAGAAGCAGGAGGCAGGGAAAGGGATCCTGCTGATCTCGCATAACGAGGAGATCTTCG
>JAGDMJ010000419.1 GCA_017860555.1 Bacteroidota bacterium | reverse complement strand
ATAAGGAACTTGCAACGCTCATCTACGACGGCAAATGCCCGGTTTGCTCCGGCACGGTGAAATGGATCAGCGAGCATGAAATCAGCGGGTCCTTTGAAATGGTGGCGTGCCAGTCGGAAAAACGGGGCGCGCTGCACCCCGAGGTTAATCGCTCCGACTGCATGACGGCAATGCACCTGGTGCTCCCCGACGGCACGGTGCTGGTCGGGGAACAGGCGCTGCCCAGGATCGTTTCGCGGCTCAGGGGCTACCGTTTTGCCGCCCCGCTGTTCCGGCTGCCGGGAGCAGCAGTTCTGTCCCGGATCGCCTACCGATGGTTCGCGGACCGGAGATACCGCATAGCGGCGTACCTTACCCATCTGACGGGCGGCCGGCAGCGCGTTGCACAAAGCCATAAAGGCCGGAGGTCATGAACCGTTCCGGACGGTACTGTGCACGAGGGAGAGCGCCATGGTAATGAGAGAAACCCATGAAGTGATCATTGTGGGGGGAGGACCGGCCGGGCTCACCGCCGGGATCTATTGCCAGCGGGGCGCCTTGAAGGCCGTTCTCTTTGAGAAAGGACCTCCCGGCGGACAGATCGCCATCTCGAAGGAGGTGGAAAACTATCCGGGTGTGGAGGGGATAACAGGATTTGACCTGGCGGAGAAGATGCTTCGCCATGCGCAATCATTTGGCCTCCGTATCATGCAGGAAGAGGTGGTAGGGGTGACCGCGGGACCGGATCTGCACTCGGTCAGGCTTGCCAATGGCGATTGGCACGACGCAGCCGCTCTGATCCTCGGCGTGGGCGGCACCGTTCGCAAGCTCGGCGTTCCCGGAGAAGCGGAATACCTCGGAAGGGGCGTTTCCTTTTGCGGTACATGTGACGGCTTTTTCTTCAGGGACCGGACGGTCGTCGTTGTCGGAGGGGGCGACACGGCGGTGGAAGAGACGCTGCACCTTTCCCGGCTGGCCCGGAAGACCTATCTGGTTCACCGGGGCAGCGCTCTCAAGGCGGCACAGCTTCTCCAGGGACGTCTGCGTACGGATCCGGGCATTGCAGTAATGGGGAGCACATTCATCAGGGAGATCAGAGGGGACGGGGAACAGGTGAATGCCGTCGTGATCCAGAACAGCGCGACAGGTGAGGAGCGAGAGCTGCAGACGGACGGTGTCTTCATCTTCATCGGGCAGGCGCCGAACAATTCGCTGGTGCCTCCCGAGGTCCGTATGGACGAACAGGGTTTTGTCGTGACCGACGAAAAGTGCGAGACGACCGTTCCGGGAATCTTCGCGATCGGGGACCTGAGGAGGAAGTTTGCCAGTCAGATCGTGATCGCAGCCGCCGACGGGTCCATTGCCGCACTGGCTGCGGCGCACTATGTGGAAGCGCGGAAAGCAGGGACCTTCGAACCGGGACGGCTCGCCGGCAACGGAGCGAGGTGAATCGTCATGAGAGATCCTTATCGCACGGGGATATCGAAGATAACCGGCAAGCTCGTGACAATCCGGCATGCGACCGGCAGGGACCTGATCGGGATACGGGAATATCTCCAGAAGCATCATGGCGGCTGCCTTCAGAAAGATGCGGACGCAGTCGCAGCCGTTGAGAACGATCGTCTGGTCGCATTCGGCATCGTGCAGCGAATAGGGGGGAACGAGCGCATCATCGTCAGGGATCTTCGCAAAGGAAGCAGGCTCGGCGCCCTGATTGTTAACCATATCAGGGAGTATGCCGGGCCTAGGTTGGTGGATCCTGAGAACGGTAAGGCGGCGATGAAGGATGCACGGCACCTTTGGCACCGTGCATGGACTGCACGGTGAGCTCCTTCGGAAGGGAGGCCCACGATGGACACAACTTTCGCTACACGGGGGCTGGACGATCGCATTTATGACTCCATCGTCATTGGCGCCGGTCCGGGGGGATTGCAGGCAGCCATCTACCTCGGCCGCTATAATCGCGATGTCCTGCTGATCGACCGGGGTGGGGGGCGGACGAGCCACGCGCATTTTATCGAGAACGTCCTCACCCACCGGCTCATATCAGGAATGGAGATCATTCGACGCGGACTGGAGCAGGCAACAAACTTCAATGTGCAGATCAAGACAGACCGCGTGACGAAGATAGAAAAGGACGGCGGTCTCTTTACCGTCTTCACCGCCGCTTCCGCCTACCGGGCCCGGACAGTGATCGTTTCGACCGGTGTGTCAGATGTTTTCCCGCCGATCGAACATCTCCACCGTTTCCTGGGGACGAGCTACTTTACCTGCATCGATTGCGACGGTTACCGTACGACAGGCAAGAAGCTCGTCGTCACCGGGAACTCGCTCAACGCCGTTAACCTGGCGCTTGCCATGAAGCAGATGTTCACCAAGGACACGACGTTCATCCCCTACGAGCTCAGCCTGCAGCCGTCATCGTCTGAAGTGCTTGCTGATGAGGGGATCCCTGTCGTCCCCGGAAAGCCCGTCAGGATCATCGGCGCGAAGGTCATGGAAGGGCTCGAGCTTGAGGACGGTACGCGTATAGCCTGCGAAGCGGTCATGGCATCCTTCGGCATCAGGCTGAACGACGATTTTCTGTCCGGCCTGTCCCTCAAGAAGGATGCGGGGAACGCCCATTATGTGACCAGCAGCGTGTACGAATCCTCCCTGCGCGGCCTCTATATCGTCGGCCCGTTGAACACAGGCCAGGACCAGGTCGTGATCGCTGCCGGTGAGGGCGCGACAGCCGCCATCGACATCAACAAGCAGTTGCTGGAGGAGAAAGAAGGAAGGGGTGAGATCTGTTCGCTGGCAGAGCACCCGTGAGGAACGCGTTCATCCTCTGCGGGTCTATCCCGATCCTGAAAAATAAGAGGGATCGCGTTCTCGTCCAGCGACGGTGCACACCTCAACAATGATGTTCTCTCCTGATATTTCAGTTTGTGGCGTCACATACCTGGAATATTTGCTAATCTATCCTTATCAAGAACGAAGCAAGACCCAGGCCATCAATAGAGGAACGGGAGGTACGACCATGAAAGCGATCAAGATATCGAGCTATGGCGATGCAAGCGTCCTGAAGCTGACGGACAGGGAGCCGAAACCGTCACCGTCGAAAGGCCAGGTCCTTGTGAAGATCCACGCGGCAGGCGTGAATTTCGTCGATATTTACCAGCGGCGCGGGACCTATCCGGTCCAGCTGCCCTACATTCCCGGGCTGGAGGCGTCAGGCGTGGTGGAGGCGCTCGGGCCGGGAGCGAAAGGGTTCCGCGTCGGCGACCGGGTCGCTTATACCGGCCACCTCGGGAGCTACAGCGAGTACACGGCGGTCGACGCGGACCGGCTGATCAAACTGCCGAAGGAGCTGTCCTTTGAACAGGGGGCAGCGTTCCCGCTGCAGGGAATGACGGCGCACTACCTTCTCCATGATTTCCGCAAACCGAAAAAGGGGGACACGGTCCTGGTCCACGCTGCGGCAGGCGGAGTGGGGCTCCTTCTGGTGCAATGGCTGAAGCATCTCGGCGCCCGGGTCATCGGAACGGTCTCCACGGAGGAGAAGGCTGTGGCGGTGAAAAAAGCGGGCGCCAAACACGTGCTCCTCTATACGCAGCAGGATTTTGTGAGCGAGGTGAAGCGTCTTACGGACGGCCG
>JAGDMJ010000418.1 GCA_017860555.1 Bacteroidota bacterium | reverse complement strand
ACGATACCCGGGATCGACTCCAGAATATCCACTCGCTGATCATCGGTGATAAGTCCGGCATCCGTCAACTCGAGAAGCTGTTCCAGCTGACGCTCGAACGCGAGGACGTAGATATTCTCCGGTTGGACAGACTTTGCCGACCGGACTTGCTGCAGGGCAGCGGCATACTTGCCGCGACCGGTGAGCGTCGAAGCCTCCTGAAGTTGATCCGCCACGTTGGTCACAAGGTTCTGGTCGGGCATGTCGGTTATGGGCATGAGGATAAATATACAATTCATCGTGACAATTGCAACGTCAGAGGCTTCAATCGGCCGTTCTCCTTGCATGCCCCTGACGGAGGGAAGTCGGATTCCCTCTCGTGTGACGCGAAAAATGCGAAGACAGCCGTCCCGGAACCCGGGAGTCGCGAATCGCTGCGCCGAGTCTGCCGCATCATCTAGAGTGAGGCTTCCGTCTGCCTGTCGAAGATGTGAATCTTGGAAATGTCGAGCATCAGGTCGAACGGCTTGCCCACTTCCGGCGGATCTTCCGTTGCCAGGCGGGCGACGTACTGGTTTCCGCTCCCGGTGGAGAAGTAGACAAAGATCTCATTGCCCACCGGCTCCACCACTTCCACCTGAGCCTGGAACGGCGAGGTGGCTTCGACGCCGACGGGCTTGTGCGCGAAAATGTGCTCGGGTCTGATGCCAAGGATGATCGGCCGGTCTGCGATCGGCTTCAGGCGTGACTCGAACGAATGCGGGATTGCGATGGTGAGCGGGGTACCTTCCTGATGGAACGTCAGCTTCCTGTTGGAGGAAATGGTGCCACTCATGAAATTCATCGTCGGACTGCCGATAAAGCCGCCGACAAAGCGGTTCACCGGATGATGGTATATGTTGAGCGGTGTGTCCACCTGCTGGACCAGCCCGTCCTTCAGCACCACGATCCTGTCCCCCATGGACATTGCCTCGATCTGGTCGTGGGTCACATAGATCATCGTAGTCTGGAGACGGTGGTGGAGCCGCGAGATTTCGGTGCGCATCTGAACGCGGAGGTTGGCATCGAGGTTGCTCAGTGGTTCATCGAAGAGGAAGACTTTCGGCTGGCGTACGATGGCACGGCCGAGTGCGACGCGCTGCCTCTGTCCGCCGGAGAGCGCTTTGGGTTTCCTGTCCAGATACGAATCGATCCCCAGGATCTTCGCGGCATGCTGGACGCGCTCATCGATCTCCTTCTTCGGGTACTTGCGTAGCTTCAGGCCGAAGGCAAGATTCTCGTATACGCTCATATGTGGATAGAGAGCGTAGTTCTGGAACACCATAGCGATGTCCCGGTCCTTCGGTGCGACGTCATTCACGACCCGCCCGTCGATGCTGATGGTGCCCCCGGAGATCTCCTCGAGTCCGGCAATCATGCGAAGGACGGTGGACTTTCCGCAACCCGAAGGGCCCACAAGGACAACGAATTCCTTGTCTTTTATGGAGACATTGACATCGCGAACTGCAGTAACTTTGTTGTCATAGACTTTCGAGACATTCTCAAGTATGACGTCAGCCATGGATATCCTGGATGAGAAGTGGAGGTTAGCAGAGCGAATTCGACTCGTTGTCAAATATATGTACGGATGGCACAAAATACAACATGAAAGCGCTCAGGGCTGGGAGCACGGCCATGTTTGCGCGCACGTTGCTGCTGATGCATGGTGCAGGCTCTTCCCGAACGGGTGACGTGTCGCACTGTTGCCTTGTCCCGGGTGGTTGTTTTTCCGGCGAAGGTCCGGCGGAGAAGTGCCGGGAGTTCGGGAAGGGACCGAGAAGGTGCCAGGCGGCCGCGAAACCAGCCCTGACCAGACCCGGTCTCAATGAGGCCAGGCATCTCTCAGGCCATGAGGCCAGGCACCTCTCAGGCCAGGTCTCTGTAAGGTCTGGCCTGATGGGGGCCAGACCTCTCTCAGGCCAGGCCTCGATGGGGCCTGGCCTGAAATGCAGAATCAGCTTGACTTTCGAAATGAATTCTGTATCTTTGTGGAAGCGCTTCCAAATCCGCTCCGCTCTCTGAATCGGCAATTCTGGACATGGGTGTCACAATCTACGACCTGGCTCGAGAGGCCAAGGTGGGGATTGGCACCGTATCACGGTGCTTGAACAACCACCCGAGCGTCTCTCCCCAAACAAGGGCGAAAGTCCTGGAGGTGGTCAAGCGCCTGAGTTACCAGCCTCACGCCTATGCCCAAAGGCTGGCTTCCAAGAAGACGAACACGATTTCCGCCGTCATCCCCTTCTTCACCAACTACTTCTTCATTCAGGTTCTCCAGGGAGTGCAGGACAAGGCCGGCGAACTCGGGTTCGACCTGATCCTCTACGGCGTGAACCAAACCTCGCAGGCGGACTATTATCTCCGCCGCTCGTTGTTACGGGGGCACGTGGATGGCGTGATGTTCTTCTCCATGAAATTCCCCGAATCGATCGTCGCCAAGTTCACGCAGATCAACCTCCCCCTGGTGCTGGTGGATGCCTATCACCCGATGTTCGATTCCATCCATGTGGAGAACCGGGAAGGGGCCATGAACGCAACCCGGCATCTGATCAATCTGGGCCATAAAAACATCGCGATGATCAATGCGAGCCTGGAGACCCAGCCCGCACAGGAGCGGTTGGAGGGATTCCGGGCAGCGCTCGACGAGGCAGGCCTCCCGTTCCTGATGGACCGCGTGGTCGTCTCAACGATCGGAAAACAGGATGGCTACAACCGGGAGGCGGGACGCGAGTCGATGATCGAGTTGTTGCAGCGGATGCCGGGGCCAATGAGGCCAACAGCTCTGTTCATCGCCAGCGATGTGCAGGCAATTGGCGCACTGGACGCGTTACGGGATGCCGGCATTCGTGTCCCCGAAGACATGGCGATCGTGAGTTTCGATGATATCGAGTTGGCTCAACACGCCCGCCTGACCACCATGCGGCAGCCGATGTATGACATGGGCGTCCTCGCGCTGGAGAAACTACTTGCGCGGATGCGGAATCCGTCGCAGCCTCCCACACTGACAAGCTTCGTGCCGGAGCTGATCATCCGTTCATCGTGCGGTGCATTGATGAAAGCTGCCGGGAGCGGGCCGGGCCTGACCCCGGCCGCATCAGGGATTCATCTATGAGCCGTTGGTACACACGTCGTCCTTCTCGCCGAAACCGGAACATCTTGCGAACGTGTCCGACCCGTTGAGCCGCCTGCGTCGAACGTGATCCCCTGACATGTGGCCAGGCCCTGAGAGCCTCATCGTCAAAACAATTCCGGTCGGCTCGGATACTGAATCCGAGTTCAAGGGCCAATTCTCACGCAGACAGCCTGGCTCGTTTACCTTGCCTGGCTGATCCGGGCGAGCAACTCGGTCGCCTCTCGGTGAGAAGGCATTGTTCTCACGACTTCCTTCAGCTCCTCGCGCGCGCGCTCCCTGTCGCCCGTTCGAAGATAAAGCAAGGCGAGGTTGTACCGCCCTTCCGCCCGCTCCTCCAACGTGTGCGAAATGCCGACCGCTTTCTGGTAGTATGAGGCGGCTTCCGTGACCGCGCCGGCGAGCAAAGCAATTCCTCCAAGGCCGGAATACGCACGCGTGGTCTCTTCTCTTTGCAGCGAGCGCTGAAACGCCT
>JAGDMJ010000006.1 GCA_017860555.1 Bacteroidota bacterium | reverse complement strand
GGCAGCGAGGCCCGGACGCGGAGGGGATTCTTCTCGATCTCGATCGTAAACGGCTCCTGGAGATCGAAACCCGCCTTGGCGGTGAAAGTCCCGATCAGGTGGATGGTCTTGGTGCTTCCCAGCCAGATGTGGGACCAGGTGTAGTCGACCATGAGTTGACGGGAGACCGTGGCGACCTCCATGATCGGCGCGTTCTGTTCGATCACGATAGTCTGGTCGATCTTGACGCGGGGTGTGAAGTTGAAAAGTTCCTGAATGCCTGCCGCTGTCGCGCGGGCGAGTTCGGTGGGTGCCTTGACAAAGACGGTATAGAATAGCCATGTCCCCGCGATCAGCAGAACGACGGCGATGAGCAACGCGATGATGATCCGCCTGGATCGCATAGGGCCGACTCCTCACTCAGGGTATCTACAGTGTCGAAGCAAACTCCTGTGCGAACGTGACCATGGACGGGTCCGCATCATACGGGAGAACGCCGCTTCCGAGTGCAGTTGCAGGCCGCCCACCGGCGAGCTTCGCCATGTACTCCAGATCCGCCCGAAGAGCCTCCCGATCGTTCGAAGCGAATAACCTCGCAGGGGTATTCATTCGAACCGTAACCTGCGGATGCTTCTTCATGATCTCCATGAATGCTTCACGATCCGTTTCGGCTGGACAGATCACGTACTCTGTTCCCGTCCTCAAGAGATCTTCTAAAATGCCTGCGGTGTTGCCGCCGAGGATCAGCGGTGGCGCTTCATTCGTGATGTGTCGGATACCAGACATCATTTCGCAAAGCGCAGGAAGAACCACGCTCCTGAACGAGTCTGCAGTAATGATGGGGGGGCAACCCGCGGAATCAAAGAACATGGCGCGAAACCCTCTGGAGGCAAAAGTGCGGCACACCTCGATCTGTCCCGCCGCCAGATGGTGTAACGCTGCAGCGAGCGTATCCGGGGACATCAGCACCTCGGTCAGGATTTCTTGAAAACCAGCCAGGGCACAGGCAATTGAAAAGGGGCCGCTCAGGGGAATACGTACTTCCGCCCCGGGGCATTCTTTTTTCAATCGTGCCGCCGCCTCCATGACCAACGGAAAGCGGCCGCTGCTTGCCGCGTCTGGCCACGCAAGCCCGCAGAGATCTTGAGCGTGCTGGCACAACTGACCCATCACCGAGGGGACTTCATTTCCCTGGGGGGCCCCCACCACTGCTCCGTACGCTTCGGCCTCAACATTGTAGACATCGATGCCGGCCACAATCGGCGTGTGCCGGTACACAGCATAGGCGGCCGCATGAGCCTCGACAAGAAGATCGGCGCTCCTGGAGACTTCCCAGGGCCGCCTGCCGATAAACTTCGCGGCGTGTTCGTAGACAACAGGAGTGAATTCCATTATTCTCTTAAAAGGTGAGAGATCCCGTTAAGCGATACAATATAGGACTCCATAAGCAGCAGGTCAAGGCCCATTGCATTTGACGAGGTATCTCATTATATATGGTTGTAGTGGACAGCGGAGCGTAGCGCAGCCCGGTAGCGCACCTGAATGGGGTTCAGGGGGTCCGGGGTTCAAATCCCCGCGCTCCGACAAAGACGAGAGCAAATTCAGTTGCTCTCGTTTCATATTGGGGTCGAGGGTTCCCCCTTTTTGGATACATCTTTGAGGGATGCCTTCGGCAAAATCCCTCCGCACAGAATCTCGACTCCCATTCTCGTCTCGACAGGTTCGATCACCTATTCCCACAATCTCTGTTGAATGGGGCGTCGACGACGAAACACAAATCCCACACCAATACAGATGTGGGACTTGCTGAGTCGTGAACGAGTGATGCGTGCACAAGGCTGAGTTACGCTGGCCCTGATACCAGTACCAGTCGCTAGTCTTTCGATGTCCTCCCGCCGTGGTCGCCAATCATCACCCACTTATCTCCTTGCTTCATTAGGATGTCTGTCCAGCGGCCTGATTCCGACTTCTCTTTTCCCTCGGCATCTTTGTAGATAACGCTGTAGTAGTAATGCGCATAGGCAACATTGCCGAAGATGCCAATCCCTACCGGCTTAATGCTGCTTACAAGAGTTTTGGATGTCTTGAACGCATACTCCACGAATTTTCTCACTGCGGCTTTGTTGTCTGGCAAGGCACTTCCAATGTTCCATCCGAGGTAGTCATCGTGGACATAAGCCATGAACCCTTCAACATTGCCCGCATCCGCCGCCGCATTGTATGCTTCCACATTCTTCCATACCTCTTTCTGCGCCGCCGACCATTCTTGCGCAACGAGATACGCAGAAGGAAGCAGGAAGAGGACTGCAATGACAAGCCATAGCTTCTTCATGTTCACCTCCGTAAGTGTGATTGAAGATGGGTGCTGACTTGAGGTAGGACTCGGTGGGTCGTCAAGTAAGACGGAGGACGGAACACTCGGCGGTACACTGGCTCCTACGTCGAGTCAGAGCACGCATGTGTGTGTGGCGCAAATGTACTCACCCCCTTTGCCAAAGTCAAACACGCTCAAGAATCCAGAGGTTTTCGCGGGTCTCTGAGAACTACCTCCATCGGGAATGAGTCACGGCCGAACATAGGAGTAAGCAGGCGACCAAGTACCTACAGGGTTGTATCCCCTTCGCTTTCCCCTCCCTCCGCCCACGTTTGCCAGCTGGCTTGTGCAGGACGGCGTCTCACTCTACCAGATGGCCCGGCTCTTGGGGCATTCGTCTACCGCAGTGAAAGAGAAATACGCTCACCCGGTCCCTCAAGATATGCACCGAGTGCTGGCACCGCTCCATCTGAACCTCAGCGCCCACGGCCATTTCGCGCAGTGAGGCTTCCGATTAACCGTCAGCCGAAACGAGACTTGTATGAGTCTTACAGAAGTGTGACAAATCCGTGACACTTGATGCTCGGGCATCCTCTATCTTGCCCCTGTGCATCAAGCACTCGCGCTTTTGCACTACACTGAAGGAGAGTCGAGGATATGAAAACCACAGGTCCACTCTTCATCTGCTGGAGCCTTCTTGCCCTGGTCGTGAATACAGGCTTTTTATGCTACCCCGATTCCGGCGTCAATGAAAGCCCGCCCCCAACGATGTACACCTTGGAAGGAGGAGTTACCTATCCGGACGGAACTCCGATTGACTCCGCGCGGGTGCATGCGGACAACGGCGCGTATACAGCGGAAGCCTATACTAATGCGGCGGGTTACTACAAATTAACCGGGCTGGCGCAGGGTATCAACACCGTTTGGGCGGTCAAGGGGACCAATGATTTGGTGGGAGGGGTCCACCGTGTCGATTGTCAGAGCAACCAAGTGCTGGATTTGGTTATTTTTCGGAGGTTAGCGACCTCCATTCAATCGGATGACAGGTACCGTTTGTCTCTCCGTCGGTATCCGCTCGCTGACCTGCACTTTGGGACGCCCGAAAGCTGTAGGCAGGTTCACGTAGTGTTCTGCGTTCCCAATGAAATGAACTCCGACAGTATGGATTCGTGGACGGCGTACAAGATACCTCTTGGAATGTCGTGGCCCGACGTCACAATCGCCACTCTCGAAAGTTCCGGAACTCCCAAAATTCAGGTGAACGAAAGCACCGTGCGCGCTTATTATGCAAACACGATGCTACTTTTTCCCGATGACTATCCCTTTGTTGTTCCTGCCGCGTTTTTCCAAGATTGCGCCAACGGCATCGCATTCGTAAGTCGGGTACCGGTTGTAGCCGACGGAGCGTTGGAGTGGTGGTAGTGAGCGTGGACTCGGGTCGAATGTCCAACAGTATCTCCACCCTGGCCCATGAACGCAGACAGATTCGCAGTTGGGGAGGATAGAAAACATGAAACCTACAGCCTTGCTCTTCATTTTGGGGTCGAGGGTTCCGATGCCATCAAGCGCCTCGTTGAGCGGTTCGATGCCCTCTCCGATCATCGGCTTCAGAATTTGACCGACGGCACCCTCCACGTCACAGCTTCATTTGTCCCGCCGCGCGCGTAATTGAGGACGTCCATCTCCTCGGGGATGACCTTGATAAGAATGAGATACTTCCAATCCGGAAACGCCTGACTCCAGTATTCTCTCTTCCGCTTCAGCTTCTCGCTCATGTCATCCACCAGGACCGCCTTTCCCGTGATGGCGACATATCCGTGGGCCTCCTTATGGTCCGCATAGTAGAGACAGACGTTCGGGTTCTTGCGAATCTCCTGTACCTTCCTGCTCCTGCTGTTGGTGGCGATCCAAACCGTCATATCCTGTTCAGGGGGGAAAGGATTCATGGTCCGAGCGTGCGGCTGGCCTGCCGAATCCACAGTGATCAAGGCACAATACTTCTGCATTCCGATAATCTCCCGTGCGGCGACAAGGAGAGAGTCGCGGCGTGCAGAATCCTCGTGGGATTGCGCGGTGCCTATTCCGGGAGTGAGGAGCAATAGAAGGAGGAAAACAGCTGAGATCGCTTTCATGGCACTTTCCGGGAGGTGGTTGGTTGGGGCTGGATGCCGTAGTGATTCTCTTATTTGCCGGGAGGTGTGAGCAATCTGGTAAACGACATGGACGCTAGTTTCCAGTCCTTTTCATCTTTCACGTACACTTCGGTGACCGCAAACGGATTGGTGACCTCATTGCTACAGCCGCTGGTAGTCCACAAATGCGTACCCCTCATGCTCTTCCCTCCCCACTTCACGAAACTTGGTCCCGAGAAGATGTTCATACAGAGGGAAAAACGTATCCCCCTCGACATCCCGATCGACGAGCGTCAGATACAACTCATCCGCCGAATCCAGGAGTCGAGCGTAAAGCTGCCCGCCGCCGATGACGAACACCTTCTCCTGGTTCTGAAGGGCTTCGAGCGCCTCGGAAATCGAACGGTAGGTTTCGGCACCAGCCTGAGGAGTTGAGGAGATGACCACGTTTCTCCGGTTCGGCAGCGGACGGCCGATCGATTCGAATGTCTTCCTCCCCATCAACACCGCATGCCCCGTCGTTAGCCGCTTGAAGCGTCTCAGGTCTTCGGAGATGTGCCAGGGCAATTTTCCTCCTTTGCCGATGACCCTGTTGCGAGCAACTGCAACAATGATGGCGAGCTTCACACAGCCACCTGGAATTTGATCGGATCGTACGATTCGTAACCACTCAGCCGGAAATCTTCGAACCGGAGCTGATCCCACGGCTTCTGCGCGATCTCGATTTTCGGGAGAGGCTTGGGTGTCCGCTTCAGCTGCTCCTTGAGACCGTCGACATGATTGACGTAGATGTGGGCGTCTACAATCGTGTGGCTGAAACGGCCGAGGCGAAGGTTCCCTTCCTGCGCAAGGATCTCCGTGAGAAGGGCATAGGCCGCCAGATTGAACGGAATGCCCAGAGCAATGTCGCCGGAGCGCTGCGTGAGGTGGCAGTTCAAACGCCCCTCCAGCACGTTGAACGCAAACGTGTAATGACAGGCGGGAAGCTTGCTTTCGAACGCGTTGCCCGGCTCCCAGGCAATCACCACCATACGGCGTGAGTTGGGGTCGGTCTTGAGCAGGTGTACGATCTTCCCGATCTGATCGACCTCCACCACTTCATACTGCCCGGTTTCCGGATTGATCTCCGCACTCGGGTACCTTCTCCAATATCTCCCGTACGCGGAGTCGAGATTTCCGTTCTCGTCGGCCCAGGCGTTCCAGATCTTCGTGTGCTCCCTGAGGTTCCGAATATGGTCTTCCCCGGAAAGATACCAGAGCACCTCATGCAACATGGCGTTGAAATTCACCTTCTTGGTGGTCAGGAGGGGGAATCCCTTGCTCAAATCCACCGAGTAATGCTCGGCAAAACAGGAGAGGGTGTCCACGCCGGTACGATTCTTCTTCAGCGTGCCGTTTGTCAGCACCCGTTCCACAAGATCCAGGTATTCCCGCATGTACGGCAAGCCTCCCGGCAGTGATGGTCAAATCGACTCTAAAGATACGGAGATGAGTTCCTCAATGCAACGACAGGGAACCTGAGGGTCGTTCCCTGGGGGGCCTATATGGTCAACTCCCATCCCTTTTCATATTCCCGCTGCCAGAGGCTCATGGCGTCGGGATCGTCAATCACCGTTGCATCCTGCTTGTTCAGACGGAGCGCGCGCTTCAACTTCCAGGCGATGTTGGCGAGCTGCAACATGGTGACGCTGACATTTCCCTCCTCGATCGGAGAGCGGAGCTTCTCTCCCTCGCGGATCCCGCCGATCAGGTTCCGGAAATGCTCGTCCGTCATCGAGTCCATGCTCATCAGGTCCTTCGAGGTGCTGTTCTTCCCGACGGTGTATTTGTCGATCTGCTTGTCGTCCAGGTTATAGACCTCATATCCGTCCCTGTCGATAAGCACCGAGCCCTCCGTTCCGCGGATAAGCGCGCCCCGGCTTCGATTGTATGTCAGCTTCCCCTGGCAACTCAGTCCCTCCCACGTGATCAGGCAATCATCATATTCATAGTTTGCGGTCAGGGTATCGTAGAATTCCCAATCGTCCTTGAAGTGGTAACGTCCCCCCGAAGCGCTCACCAGGGATGGATACCGTTGGCCGAGCGCCCAGAGGCAAAGGTCCACTTCATGTGTCCCGTTGTTCAGCGTCTCTCCGGTTCCCCAGTGCCAGAACCAGTGCCAGTTGTACGGATGCACGTTGTCTTTGTACGGGCGGCGTGGTGCGGGGCCCTGCCAGAGATCCCAGTCGAGTTCCGGCGGGGGCGGCACGGCCTTCCCTGTTCCGATGGACTTCCGCGTGTTGCTGTACCATGCCCGGCCGAAGTATGGTTTGCCGATCAGGCCCTGATGGATCTTCTGCATGATCTCCATGGTATGCGGGGAGGAGCGCTGCTGATTGCCCATCTGGACGAGGCGGTTGTATTTCTTCTGGGCACGAACGAGCATCTCTCCTTCGTGCGGATTGTGGGTGGGTGGCTTTTCCGCGTAGACATGTTTGCCTGCCTGCAAACCCATGATGGCCATATGTGCATGCCAGTGCTCCGGCGTGGCGATGGTGATCGCATCGATCTCTTTCGCCTCGAGAAGCTTGCGAAAATCCTTCACTTTGACCGGCGTCTGGTTGTACTTCCCTTTTGCCACTCCGGCAAATTTCTCCAGCTCGCGGCTGTCAACGTCACAGATATGAGTCAATGCCGCGTTCTTGTTGAGCGCGATGCTTTCCATGTGGGCGTAGCCCCGGCCATGCAGGCCGATCACGGCGAAATTCACCCGGTCATTGGCCCCCAGGATCCGCGCGTAGCTCCTGGCATGAAGGCCCGTGGCGATACCCGCTGTCCCGAAAGCGAGGCTTTTCAGGAAGTCTCTTCTGGTCTGTTCCATCTATCCACCTTTATGTGTTCTTGTCCGGCATTGCGACAGCAGCTCCTCCCCGCGTGTCACTTGAGTATTCCGTACCGGAGCGTTCTCAAGGCAAAATAAAAAGATGCCAGCAGAAATACCAAGAATGCGAGCGTTTCAAGCAGCACAGGTGAATCGGCTCCTATCGTGGCGAAGCGCAACATCTCGGTGTGCCAGGTGAGGGGATTCAGCATCGCCGTCGTCCGCAGCCAGCCTGGCAGTCCTTCCAGAGGATAGAAGATGCTGCTGGCGAACATCAGAACGAAATAGGCCAGGTTCATGAAAGTATTGAACATATCGTTCCTCCTGATCCGGAGGGCGAACGAGGAAAGAAAGAAGAACCATCCTGCCGTGGTCAGAACAACCGCGACGAGCAGTACCCCCATCCGGTCCCACATGAGTGGAATCTCCAGGAGCACCGCTGCAAAGGCCACCGTAATTGCTGCCTGAAGCACAGCAAGCAGGCAGTTGAACAGTATTTTCCCGATGAGGAACTGGGACCGCGTCATAGGATAAGTGAGAAATTCAAAAAAGATGCCGTTGTCCCGGTCCACGAAGAATCCATAGGCGGTGTTGAGCGCGATCCCAAAGGATGCCATGGACAGCACCCCGGCCAGGAAAAAGGCGTTGTAGCTCACCAGGGTTCCCGCCAGAAGAATGCCCGAGCTGATCGTCCGGTTCAAAGCGATTCCGAAGATCAGGAGATACAACAACGGAATGAGGAGATCATAAAAGATCCAGGTCAGGCTCGTCGTTCGGATGCGGAACTCCCGGTACATCACCGCCAGGATCATTCTCATGAACGTGGCTCCTCTCCGGGTGTCCCTGAAATATCACGGCCAAGGAGTTCCAGGAATGCGTCTTCCAATGTCGCCCCCCGGATCTCCACTTCCATGATCGAATGCGATGCTGCCAGGCGAGTGATGACATCCAGGGCGGATTGTTCTTTTCCACGGAGGGAGAAGTCGAAGGAGTTGTGCCGCCTTGTGAGCTTGAGGAGGGGAAGAGCGGAGAGTTCCTCCAGAAGCCGATCGGTCACTTCACTGAATGTGAGCGATACATCGACGATATTGGAGGCCAGCGATTTGATCGTACGCAGATCTCCTTGCGCCACGATTCTTCCATGATCAATGATGGCGATCCTGTCACATAGCTCTTCCGCTTCCTGCAAGATATGCGTGGTCAGAAAGACCGTCCTTCCCCGGGAAGATTCCACTCGAAGCGCATCCAGCGTCGTACGCTTGGTGATCGGGTCCATGCCGGTGGTAGGCTCGTCGAGAAACATCAGCGGCGTGTCGACCATGAACGCCTTGGCCACCTGGATCCGCCGCTTCGTGCCTCCGCTCATGTCGATGACCTTCTGGGTCCGGTATTCTTCCAATCCGAATTGCCTGATGGCTGCTTCGATGCGCGGCCGGGCTTTTTCACGGGGAATGCCATGGAAGCGGGCATAGGTGGCAAGGTTGTCGGCGACTGACAGGTAGAGTTCGACTGCGTTCTCCTGAAGCACGGCGCAGATGTTCTTCCTGACCTGATAGGGCTCCTTCTGCACATTGAACCCCAAAACCGACACCAGGCCGGAGGTGGGCTCAACAAGCGTCGTCAGGATCCTGAGCAGGGTTGTCTTGCCGGCGCCGTTCCGCCCCAGAAGGCCAAAAACCTCGCCCGATTTCACCTCGAGGCTCATTCCATCCAGAGCCCGGACAGGGGCGCTGGAACGCTCCCGATAGACCTTCACGAGGTTTTCCGCCACTATCGCAGTAGCTGTCCCGATCGTCATGGGATACATTAATAGAGTCCAGTTAATCTATTGCCTTGCAAGGGCATTTGCAACAGAAATCCTTGTCCTGCAAGGGGTTACGCAACAATATCTGTCATTTTGCGTATGAATACGTGAGGCTGTGCGTCTGCAAGGCCCGGACTGGCAGGCACGCCAAACCCCTATGGGAGATTTCTTGCAATGAAGATTTTGCTTTTCTCATGTCTGGCTGCGCTCTGCGTGACCCGGGTGAGTGCTGGAGAAAGGACGTTTGTCAGTCTCAAGAATTTTCAAGATGCCGAACTGAAACAGGCGGGCATTGAGATCACCAGACCGGTGACATTTCACCTGAAGGCGCTGGGATCGGGAGGCGACCCTAACAGCTGGGGGCACAAAGAGAATAAGATGTATGCCTATGGCTGGATCATCAATGCCGACACTCGGTCACTTGTCTGGCAGATGGCGGCCGAAAACACGTCGAAGTCCGGCAACGATCGCTGGTTCGACGGATCAGTCACTCTCCAGCCCGGAAGTTACGAGGTCTATTTCACTGCGTACTCTTTTTTCTACCACACGGCGTTCACCAACATGAACGTCAATGTGGACCACAGAAACAAGCCACTGTTCGGCTCCTCGGAGAAAAAGAAGAACTTCTTCTCCTGGTTCAGCGATTTTTGGTCGGATGATATTGTCAAGGATTGGGAGAAACGCTCTCCGGAGTGGGGCCTGGAGATCCTGGCCGACGACAGTCACACCTCTTCGGTGAGAACATTCACCCCTCCCAAAGAACAACCGCATGTCCTGTTCAAAGCAACGGCGTTGGGAGATCATGCCTTCATCCAGGAAGCCTTTGCGCTCTCCGAGCCGGCCACGGTGAATATTTATGCCCTGGGTGAGGGGAAGAGCGGGAGCGACCTGGTGGATGGCGGATGGATCGTGAATATCGCGAACCGGGATCGGGTATGGGAAATGCGACAGCACACCGAATGGGCGGGTGGCGCTTCCAAGAACGTGAATGCTCACGACGACATCACGCTCCCCAAAGGCGAGTATGTGGTCTATTATTTCACCGATGACAGCCATTCAGCCGCCGACTGGAACGACGCTCCTCCCTACGATCCTCTCAACTGGGGCATCACACTCTCTGTCCGCAATGAGCAGGACCGGAAATCCTTCAAGAGGATTCCTTACAAAGAATACCAGAATGAGATCGTGGCCATCACAAAAGTGGGGGACGATGAGTCGCGCAGCGAAGGCTTCACGCTGAAAGAAGATGCCAACATCCGTGTGCTCGCCTTCGGGGAGCGGAACAACTCGCGGAGGTTGATGGCCGACTATGGCAGCATCCTGGATGCCAGAACGCGGAACAAGGTCTGGACCATGGACGTGGACCGCACTGAACATGCCGGTGGCGCGACGAAGAACAGATACATCGATGAAATCATCCGGCTTCCGCGCGGGAGCTATATTGTCACTTACAACACGGACGATTCTCATTCCTACGACGACTGGAACGACGATCCGCCGTTCGATGCGGAGCACTACGGGATCACGTTGATGGGAGCCGGGAATAAATTCAGCCCCGCTATGGTGGCGAAGTACGTCGAACAGCGGGACAAAAACATCATCGCGCAGATCGTCCGGGCCGGGGACGAGGCAGACAAATCCGAGGCGTTCAGGCTCGACCGGACCACGCGCATCCGCGTCTATGCGATCGGCGAAGGACAGAACCGTGAAATGTACGACTATGGGTGGATCGAAGACGCCCGTAGCGGCAACGTGGTCTGGGAAATGACCTACTCCATGACCTTCCATGCTGGAGGTGGGCGCAAGAATCGAGTGGTCAAGACCACCATCCTTTTGGATAAGGGGGAGTACCGCCTCCGGTTCAAGAGCGACGACTCCCACTCTTTTGGAGACTGGAATGTGGCCCCCCCGGAAGACCAACAATACTGGGGAATCACGCTCTATAAAGATGAAGGCCCAACGGTTCCTCCGCCGCCTCCACAGCCTCCTACCCTCCCGGTTCCACCGGCTCAGACGGAGAACGAATAAGCATACACACACCCTTCGGGATCTGACAAGCGCCACTTCTCTGGAACTACTCTGCAGAAACAGCGAAGTGTGCGACAGAGCATCGAACTAACGATGCTCTTTTTGTTGTTGAGGGGTTACTGGTTTGGCTTTGATTGCCATCAGCGACGGTCAATCTTAGAGGAGTGCCATGGAAGTCATCTACATTGGAACGGCCTGGGGGCTTGAATTTCCCACGATCGAAGCGACACTGGAGAAAGTGAAGGAGGGAGGATATGACGGAGTGGAGATGGGCGTGCCTGCTAACCCCGCCGAGGCGAAAAGGCTCCGGGCTGTGCTTGATGACCTGGGGCTTGCGCTTGTAGCGCAGCAGTGGACCCAGGGGCTCACGCCCGAGGAACATGCCAGGAGTTTCGAGGAACAGTACCGCCGGGGTGCCGAGTTCCATCCTCTTCTTGTCAACTCTCATACCGGCAAGGATTCCTGGACTACCGCGGACAACGTTGTCATCCTGCGCAAAGCGAAGGAGCTTGAGGATGAGTTGGGGGTTCCGGTGGCCCATGAGATCCATCGAGGGCGGATGACGTATTCCACGGTGGCAGTGATGGGGCTGCTGGATGCCATGCCCACTCTCCAACTCACGGCCGACTTCTCGCACTGGTGCTGCGTTCACGAGTCCCTTCTGGAGGACCAGCAGGAAAGGGTACAACGCGCCATTGAACACAGCTTGCATATCCATGCTCGGGTGGGGCACCCGGAGGGGCCGCAGGTGACCGATCCGCGCGCGCCGGAGTGGCGGCAGGCGGTGGAGGCACATCTGGAATGGTGGCAGAAGATCCTGCAGCAGCGGGCGAGGGCGGGGGCAAAGACGTTGACAATATGTCCGGAGTTCGGGCCCCCAGGCTATATGGTGGTGCAACCTTATACACGCCAGCCCATCGCCGATTTGCGAGAGGTCAATCTTTATATGAAGGACCTGCTGAAAGAGCGGTTGCGGTTTCCCGCGGAGTGACGATCTCAGTTCAAATTCAGCCCGCCGATTCGGTAAAGATGTAGCTCCATCCTGGCCGAGTCTCCGCTGTCGGTGACAATGACCACGTAGATGCCCCGCCGGGACTTAACAGGGAGTTCCTTCAGATAACTCTGCCGGAAACTCTCCGATACCCCACCCTTAAAGAGGCAGCGATCCAGTTCGCTCACCGTCCAGTATTCCCATTTCACTTCATCGTAGTCCATGGTTCCTTCGTAACCGCCAGGCAAAAAGGCGAGAGCCCCAAAACCTCGCTTCACGGTCAGGTCGCGATACGTCTGCTTTAGCCTGTTGAAGTGGGCGTAAATCTCCGTTACGAGTTCGCTGCGTGTCATTGGAACGACTATCCCCCAATTATGTAGAAATGCGCGTCCTCGGTCGACGGGTCCCCATTGTTACTGATGATGACGGCGGCGAATCCTTTCTGAACGCCTCTGGGGAGCGTTGTGAACCAACGTTGCCAGACGTCCGAAAGCCCCCCTTCTTTGCTCAGGTACCGGTTGATTTGCTCGGCGGTCCAGTATTCCCAGACGAGATGTTCCGGAGACGAAGCTCCTTCGTAAAACTCCGGAAGGAAGGCGATTGCACCCAGGCCCTGGCTCCTGTAGAAATCGTCCCATTTTTCCTGCAGGAGGTTCTGTCTTTCCAAAATCGCAACCAACAAATCGGAGCGGTCCATGGATCTCTTCCCACTAATGCCAGGACGCTGAAACGGCACCGTTTTCATCAATCCCTGAAACCACAGCGGGTGTGAATAAGTTTCCGGCGCCCTCCGACGTCCGGACGCGAACGGATTCCGAATGGAAAGATCTGCACCTACCCGACAAGCATCCGCCTGGCGCTCCGACCCATGGCAAACAGCTTGACCAGAATCAGCCCGGCGATGAACCCCCCGATGTGGGCGGCGTAGGCCACCCCCCCTCCCTGTGACCCCTGGCCGAACATGCCGATTCCACTGATCAGTTGGAAGAGAAACCAGAGGCCGATTGCAACGATGGCCGGCACGGGCGTGACGAACCGGAAGAAAAGGACCAGCACCCGTTTCCGCGGGAAGAGCACCAGGTAACCCGCAAGAACCCCGGAGATGGCTCCGGATGCCCCCAGGCTGGGGACCAAAGCGTCGCCTTCGAAGGCCGAGGTAGTAAAGACATGGGCGAGCGACGCGAGAATGCCAACGATCAGGTAGAAGAGCAAATACCGTCCATGCCCAAGAGCATCCTCTACATTGTCTCCGAAGATCCAGAGGTAAAGCATGTTCCCGAGGATATGCGCGATGCCACCATGCATGAACATGGAGGTGAGCAGGGTCAGGAACACCGGAATGGGCGTCGGCTGCAGGCCCGGAACGGCAAATGTATCGCCGCTCGCCGGGTCAGTGACGACCCGGTCCCGGGTGACGATATCAGTCCCGGTGAGGATCTCCTCGGGGACGGTGGAGTATGCGTACGTGAAGCGTGCGTTTCCCCCCATTCCCTGGAGAAAGACGAACATCAGGATGTTGATGGCGATGAGAAGATAGTTGACAAACGGCGTCGTACGCCGATCCGTATTATCGTCACCGATGGGGAATAACATGCCTGGTGTGCCTGCGTGCTATGAGTTGGTAGAGTCCGTTTCTGAGTACTTATCTAACAACTCGGGTGGGAGGGGAATTCCTGTGAAGTCGGGGCGTCCCTGCCGAGTTGCCGGCGTGCCAAGAGTTTTGCTTGTAATTCTGCAAGGCATTCACTAGTTTGCCTCAAGACCGCATTTCCCAATCCTCCTTCCACGCAGGTGCTGCCATGTCAACCGACGATTTTACTCGTAGGGAGTTCCTCCAGTCCATCATAGCAGGTATTTCCGCCGGCTCCATCGATTGGACCGCGTTTCCCGCTGCTTCACATCAATCGCTGCCGGAGAATCAATTCGACGCAATCATCATTGGTGCCGGCCTGGGCGGCCTGAGTTGCGGCGCGGCGTTCGCACGCCAGGGATTTAAACCGCTCGTGATCGAGCAGCATACCAAACCGGGCGGATATGCGACAACATTTCAGCGGAAAGATTTCACGTTCGACGTGTCCCTCCATTCCACCGTCGTCGGCGAGCGAGGAGGCGTGCACAACATGATCCCGGGTTTCCCCGAGATCACCGACGTTACGTTCGTCCCTCATCCGGAACTCTACCGGGCGATCTTCCCCGATCATGACATTCGTGTGCCGCAACGGAACATCGGGGGATATATTGAAATGCTGGCACAACTCTTCCCTGATGAGAAAGATGGCATCAAGGGTGCGATTGAAGACATGCGCGCGTTCTCCGGAGACGTTCGTCGCCTCCTGGCCAAACAGGGTAAAGTCGATCCCGGCACCTTCGTGAACGATTTTCCTTATCTGTCCAAATTCATGTCCGGTACCTGGGCGCAAATGGTTGACACCCGGATCCGCAACCCGAAGCTGAAGGCAATCCTCTGCGCGCAGTGGGTTTATTATGGACTGCCTCCATCGCAGATCTCGGCGTTCTACTCCGCCATGCCTGCTTTCGGCTATCTGGAAGGAGGCGGATACTACCCGGTGGGACGTTCGCAGAAGATCAGCGATGCGCTTGTCGCGTTCATCCGGAGTCACGGTGGCACCGTGAAGCTCGGGACGCAGGTAACGGAGATCCTGACAACGGATGGCGTGGCGACCGGTGTCCGGGTAGCCGGAGGACAGAAGTATAAATCCAGGGCCGTCATCTCGAACGCCGCGGCGCACGAAACATTCGACCGGCTGCTGGAAGTAGAGCCGCTGGTGAAAGGGCATACCCGGGTGTTCGAATCCCTCAGCGTCAGTCTTTCCTGCTTCCAGGTCTTCCTGGGTTTGAAAACCGATCTGGTGCGCAAGCTCGGTATCAGGGAGAGCGAGATCTTCGTGTCCACGGGATACGACCCTGACCGGGAGTACAAGTCGATGCGCGACGCCGACCTGAGCGGTGGGGGCTTCGCGCTTTCGCTTTATGATAACCTGCCGGAGAAATTCTCCCCGCCGGGAAAGAACACGCTGAACATTCTGACTCTTCAGGGATACGATCACTGGCAGAAGTTCGAAGCGGACTATCTTAAGGGCAACAAGACCGCGTACAATGCCGAGAAGGAGAAAATGGCCGACATCCTCATCGACTCGGTGGAAAAACGGCTGATGCCCGGACTTCGGGACGCGATCGAGGTGAAGGAAATCGGCACGCCGCTGACGAACTACCGGTACACGAGGAACCACCGCGGCGCGATCTACGGATGGGATCAAACAGTGCAGAATTCGGGGGAGAAGAGAGTGCCGCACACAACCCCGATCAAGAACCTCTATCTCGCGGGAGCCTGGAGCCGCCCCGGGCATGGATATGGAGCAGTGATCTGGAGTGGCATCGAGTGTTTTGGGGAAATCGCGAAAAGCTGGGGTTGAAGGTATGGATTCAGAGAACACCAGGAAATGGTAAAGCCCTTGTCAGGCGCGTGATAGGTCCTGAAGAAGAACATTTCAGGACGACAAGGCGGATTTCAGGACATGCTCCGCCGAACCGTTTGTGGAGGGCCCCTAGATATAGGCCTCGATCTCCATCCGCCGGGGACTTGTCTCCATTCTCTCTTCTACAGCTTTTCGTACTGCTTCATCGACCCACGAAGCTGTCAGCCCGTTCGCTTCCGCAATTCGGATCAGCCACTTCAACTCGTTGGGATGGATCGTATGGTCTGCTCCAGCGATCCGGATGCAATCGCTGAGAAATGCTTCCGCGTACTCCCTGAGGGAGAAGACGGGGGGATCCTTGGCAATATGGGCATTGTCAAGGAGATCATGCATCGCCTCCTCGCAGAAGCTCTGCTCAAAGTCGAGCGCTTTTCCGACGAGGAGTAGGATCTGCTTCTCTTCCGGTGAGACGACACGATCCTGCGCGATGAGCAGGAGAAAACCCCGGAAACATTCGCTTCGTTCGCGCAACGTGAGCTTCATTGACGTTCCCTCACTTCATAGAGGTCGGTCCTTGTGTCAGGCCGGTCCAGCACCGAACCGCTCTGTGGATGGCATCCCCTGTGAAGGGATATCTTCATATCAATTCGTAATCTCAATCTCTCTCGATCTCGTCAGCGTCTGTACCCGTTTTTTGTCGGTTACCGATACCGTCAGGGTATATGTTCCGGCGTCGATCGCCTTGATGTCCAGCGAGCGGAATTCGGCGCGGCTGTCGTCGTTGAGATCCCGTTTCACCTCGGCAAGGAGAATACGCTCATCGGGCTTGTCCGTGGGCGCAAGCGCGTATTGCACCGAGTAGCCTGCGTTTCCCTGAAGATCCTTCACGAGGTTATAGACCTGGAGGTAGGCGAAGAGCGGTTTCTCGCTCGGATACGTCTTGAAGGGGCTCTGCACCACTTTTATACCGTCGATCTCAATCGATGGACCGGAACTGGCAGGCAGCAGAAGCTGGAGGTCGCTCAACATGAAGTCGCGCCCCACAAAGGAAGGGATGCGCAGTTGCTGGGTCCATGATCCGAGGGCCGGGGCGGTCAACGCGCGCACATGGACGGTCAGGCGAACGGAATCGGGAACCGCCAGCTGGCGGAAGAGGCCGATATAGGAGCCCTTTCCATCGGGTGGGAGCATCAGGTCCAGCGTGTCCAGCTTCGATCCCAGCATGCGTCCATCGAGCGCCGTCGTGGAAATGCCGGCCTCCACCATCACCTTCATTTCAGCGCTTCCAGCTGCCTCGCGCAACGGGGAGAAGGGGATGGCATAGCTCACGTCCAGGAGCGTCCTGCCGCGTGAACTGCGGAACGCATCGACCGCATGCGGTACGGAGAATTCCGTTGTCCCCTTGTTCCACACATGCCTGTCGGTTGTCAGCGCAGCCGCGACGGCCTGCTCTCCATCCAGTTCCAGATCAGAGACCAGCTTCGTCGCTTCGAGCGCGTTTCCTTGTTGAAGCCTGAAGTAGCGCGAGTCGTACATGGCCAGGTTCTCAAGCATATCCCTGTCGAGCAAATCGGGTTCTCCGGGAAGCGGACTGAGCCTCCAGTTGTTGGCCGCGGTGTTGTGTCGCGCAAAGTGGAAGATCCGCTGCGGCTCGTCGCCGGAGGCGTAGTACAGCCACGCCTGGTGGGGATCAATGCTGGTGGGCCCGAAGCTGCTCATGTTTCCCATGGTCCGCTCGATCTTATCCGGAGGGCCCTGCCGCAGGAATATCAGTCCCTGGTCGTTGAACTCCCTGTTCAAATAGAAAGCCTTCGGTTGTTTGAGCACCTTGGTACGGTCGGGGTTCGAGAACCCGGTACGGAATCCAAAGTACTCAAATTCCGCTTCCGCAGCCACGTAACGGCGAATATGCTCCATGAGGCGGTAGTTGATTGCCGCGGCGGGCATCGGGTCACGCACCTCCCAGAACCGGTGGAAGAAGGCGATCTTGTTGCGGTCCGAGGAGAGCGAAGTGTATTGCTCCAGCTCCTTGTTGGAGACGATGTACTTGAGGTCCTCAAAGATCAGCGCCCCACCGAGCCAGGTTGCAATGCTGTCCACTCCTTTCCAGTAGCAGAGTTGGGCCCGCGCCTCGTCGTTCTGGGACGCATAGATGCGGGCGAGAGCGATGTAATGCGCCTGTACCGGGAGGGTGGAGCGATGCCTCAGGAACTGGAGCTGGATGGATTCGGCTTTTGTGAACCGCTTGGTTCTTCTCAGGACTTCAGCGGTGAAGTAACGCCCGTAGTCGTTCTCCTGGCTCAGCAGCCAGTTCAGGGCCTCGTCGGGGTGGGTCTCGGCAATGTAGTGCCGGTAAATGTGGAAGAGCCCGACCTGGGCCTCGACTTGCTCGGGTCGCAGAAGTACCTGGCGGCTGGCCAGGGCAATGGCCTCCGGCCACTCTTCCTCGTATTCTTTCAGCCGGGCAAACTGGTAGAGCACGTCCTTGAAGAGCGAATCCCCGGCGATGACTGCTTCGAAGTGGTCTTGCGATCTTCCCCACGCAATTTTGCGCATGGGCCCGGCCCGTTGTGTCCCCAACTCCCTCTCGCAAATGCCCGCGTAATAATGAGCCGCGGGATCCCGCGGGGTCTCCTCGAGGATATCTTCACAGAGGTCCAGGGCTTCCCCCCAGTCTTCTTCCTTGATTGCTACCTGCACCAAACCGAGCCGGGCCTGTCCGATCCCCGGGCCGGCGGAGAGTACGGTCTCAAACAGCGCGCGCGCCGTGTCCGCGCTGCCGCGTGAGAGGTAGCGGTGAGCGATCCTCAGCAGCGAGTCGGGCGAGGCGGCAGACGAATCCGTTGGCGCTGCCCCGAGAGGTAGTGTGCAGAGAAGGAGTAAGAATGTCAGACGACAGATCCTCATGACCACCTTTGCTGCAAGGAACGTACGTCGAAACCTCGATGCCCACAGGGAAGATACGCCGGGTGAACAGCAGAGTCAACCCGGTCGGGCGAACGGAGTCAAAAACGCGTGTTTCCAGAGTGGGGTGACTGGAAGGACAAACCCCGCTTACATGAAATTAACGCCTCAAGGCGCTTCCCCGGTTCCCGGAAGTCCATGTGCGCAACCAGGTTCCCGGTTTTCCCCTCTTGCTTCTCCTCTGGTCGTGTTGTATGTTCCCATGAAGAACTCAGGTGCCCTCATGAAAATAACCCGTGCGCTTCTTGTGCTTTTTGTGGTTGCCGGATCGTGTCTGACATCGTCTTCCCAGCCGGTCACGTTTCCGGAATCGCCGCTCGTCCGGCGCATTGACAGTTGTCTCGCACAGCTCGTGCAGATGCGGGAGGAGATCAAAGACATCCATCCCTATCTCTCGAGTCTTCACCCCGTCGCGGTCGTGGAAAGGGACGATCTGTACATCTTCGATATCGATTCGGGGAGCGGAACATACAGGCTGCAGCAGAAGGGTCCCTCGCCGTTCCCTATGCCGAAAGGCATCCGCGCTTCATTTCCCCTTGCGGCCTATGGCGGGAAACCGTCGTGCGTGGTTAGTCCTGACGTGTTCGATGAGCCGGGAGGGTACGCCACGATCTTTCACGAGTTCATCCATTGTGTCCAATCTCTGACGGTGGAACCGGCGCTGAAACAGAACCTGGATATCGCGCAGCAAGCGGTCCGATCGAACAACTACTCGTGGGAAATCAATCACGCCTTCCCGTACCAGGATTCCGTGTTCATCAAACAGTACAGCTCCTTTCTGGAGGCGCTGGGAAAGGGAGATCAGAAGACGATCGGTGAGTCAATGAGCACCCTCAGGCGGCACCTGGTCCGGCCCGACTATGAGTACATGGTCTGGGAAGAATGGAAGGAGGGGTTTGCGCGATTCATCGAAAACAAGATCAGGGCACGCCTCGGGATCCCGGCGAACCGTGGAGGCGCCGAGCCTCCCTACAACCGCGTCACGTTCTATTACGGCGGTGAGTTGTTTATCGGCTATCTTGTCTGGAAGGATGAAGACCTGCTGACGGATGTGGAGAAGTTGTTCGGGAAGATGCTTGGAGTACACGAAGAGTGAGGCTTCAACGACGAAGAGGTGTGGCCTCGGGACAAGCCGTACTCAACAGACCCGGAGAGCCACAGCGAAACGGAATATGCAAGGCCATACGTCTTGATGCTGCCCGCAGTCGCTTGTCTCAGTTCAGCTTTTTCAGCAGGTCCTCCAGGAACGCCTTCACCTCCAGCACATCGCCGCGCAGCTGCTCGTCCTTGATTTTCGCGGGAAGTTTTGGCGCATCAATGAGCTCAAGCTGTTCGCCGGCATCGGAGTCAGGCGTATAGGTCTTCAGCACCTGCTTGGCGCCTTCGATGGTGTAGCGCTCATCGCGCAGCAGCTTCTTGATGTAGAGGATAAGCTTGATATCGCGATTGGTGTAGATGCGGTTGCCCGCTCTGTTCTTGGCCGGCTTTAGCAGCTCGAACTCCGACTCCCAGTAGCGCAGGACATACTGTTCAAGATCGGTGATCTTGCTGACTTCGCTGATCGAGTAGTAGAGTTTTTTGATCCCGAGCGGCTTCATGGGGGTTGTCGGATGGTTTCGAGTATTATAGTAATTGGGTGGGTGAGATGCAACCCGGACAGGGTGAAATTCCCTGACGATGCTGGCG
>JAGDMJ010000417.1 GCA_017860555.1 Bacteroidota bacterium | reverse complement strand
AAAGTTGTGCCCTCTACAAAGTCCGCCAGGCCGGCCGCGATAACAGTGAAGCCCGAAGCGATTCGCGAGTTGGAGATACCAGATTTCTTTGACCTGGATTCCGACGCGGCATATTCCGAATCGGAGCCGAGGAGTGAATTCCATTCGCTCCTGAACAAGGTCTTGCTGGTACTGAAGGACGTGCTGTTCGCGCACTCGGTGGCGTTCTTCTGGTCAAACCGGGACAAGCAGCAGTTGGTCCTCGAGTCGATGGCGACGGACAGCAAGAGTTTCATGGCGGCGAAACGGTTCGGCATGGAAGAAGATCTGCTGAGCCAGGTTGCCACCACCGGCAAGCCACAGGTTCTCGGACGGATGGATCCGGCTTCAGGAAAAGATCTTCTGCGATACTATGACGAGCTGGACCCCGTCAAGTCGGTGATCGGGGTGCCGGTTTTCTTCATGAACAGCTCGCGAGACATCATGCCCGTGGGCGTGGTGATCGCGGATAGTATGGCAGAAGATGCTTTCGGCGGTGAGACGCTGGCCCTGATGGGGAAGTTCACCAAGCTCATTTCTGGGCTGATCAAGAGTTACACGGACAAGTATGACCTCCTCCTGGATTCGGAGCTGCTTGCATCGATTCGCCGGCTGCAGGACCGGATCAAGGGAGACCCATCGGAGCAGACGGTGCTCACTGCGCTGGCGGAAGAAACGAATCGGCTTGCGAACTTCGACTTTCTCACGGTGACCATGTATGCTGATGACCGGCATGCCTGGGTGCTGCAGAAGGTGGTCAACAAGAGCGGGCAGCCGTACCTGGCTCCCGAGCACCAGGTGGACATCGAGGAGAGCATGGTCGGCAAATCGATCAGGGAAAACACCGTGATGTCGGTGGAGGACCTGACCCAGGAATCGCCGCCGCGTTTCTGCGCCGATGAAGGGATTGATCGAACGGGGGCCTTCCTGAGCATACCGATCAGCTCGTACAACAGGTGCTACGGTGCCTTCACGATTGAAAGTCGAACGCCCAGAAACTTCTCCGGGAGCGAAGCCGAGACCATCTACCGGCTGGTGGAGAACGCCGCCTCGGCGCTGGAGGTGCTCTATCTGAACGACCTGATCAGGGAGCATGTGGTCATTGACCAGCTCACCGGATCGCTCACAAGGAAACATTTCCTCAAGACGTTCGAGGAAGAAGTCCAGCGGGCGGAAGATTTCAATACGGAACTTGCCTTTGTTTCCTTTGCCGTGGACGGCATGACCGGGCACCGTGAGCGGTACGGCACCGAAGGGACGGACTTGATCGTCAACAATGTTGCCCGGCTTATTCGCGGCAGCATCCACAGTTATGATGTGCTGGGCCGCCAGGGAGACGACACACTTGGAGTGTTACTGGTCAACACGCCGGCAAGCGAAGCGTATCTATGGGCAGAAAAGGTCCGCAAAATGATTGCCAGCCATGTGATCATGATCGGCCCCAGGACCCTTTCGGTGACCGTCAGTGCCGGGGTTTGCGGCCTGACCACCGGGATGGATATGAATGAACTGGTAGCCGGGACCACACAGGTATTAGGCAAGGCGATTGAGCACGGCGGCAATCTGGTACAGATTTTTTGATTTTTCTTGAGAGAAAGGAACAGGAAGAAGAATGGCAAAACAGCAGTCGTTTGCCGACAAAGCAACAAAGGCAGCCACCATGAAGGGTTCAAAGTGCCCTGTCTGTGGCGTGATATTCCAGCCGATCAAGATGGTCTCCTCCGAGCGGTCCAAGGTGGGCTCAAGTTGGAAGTTTAGCGAGCGCCGCGTTCAGGTCTGCAAGTGCAACGAAAAGCAGATCTATTCCTGAGATCATACTTTCTGAACTGAACTTGCCGTCAGGTTGTTCGTATAAGAAAGTTGTCCTCATAATACTGGATGGCGTGGGAATCGGAGAGCTTCCGGATGCGGGAGTCTACGGTGACGAGGGGAGCAGTACTCTGGCTCACACCGCCCATGCGGCAGGTGGATTGCGTCTTCCGCATCTCTCCGCGCTCGGTCTTGGCAACATCGGCCCGGTAGAGGGGGTCCCCCCGGCGGTGGCACCGAAGGCGAGCTACGGAAGAATGGCCTCCCTGTCGAAGGGGAAAGACAGCACCACGGGTCACTGGGAACTCAGTGGGGTCGTTCTGCGCAAGGAGTTTCCAACGTATCCCGGGGGATTTCCTCCGAAGGTCATGGAAGACTTTCTCCGGGTCACGGGTTGCCGGGGGTATCTGGGTAACCGGACCGCTTCGGGAACGGTGATCATCCAGCAGCTTGGCGCCGAGCATATGCGGACGGGGTTTCCGATCGTGTACACGTCGGCAGACTCGGTCTTTCAGATCGCGGTACACGAAGAGGTGATATCCCTGGAGCGGCTTTATGAGATATGCCTGCAAACCAGGGAGAAAGTCTGCACGGGCGAGCATGCGGTTGGACGCGTGATCGCTCGTCCGTTTGTCGGGGAGGACGGGTCATTCGCCCGTACCCTGAACCGGAGAGATTTTTCCCTCGTCCCGCCCGAGCCGACGATCCTGGACCTGCTCGCGGAGGCTGGGATTCCGACGACAAGCATAGGTAAGATCGATGACCTGTTCGCGGGAAGAGGGATCAGCACGATCAGGCATGGAAAGAACAACGCCGAGAAGATAGAGCTGCTGATCCGGGAATCCTCGACGCTAGATCGGGGTTTGATCATTGCGAACCTGGGCGACTTTGACACGCTGTACGGGCACCGGAACGATCCCCTGGGATTTGCCCGGGCCCTGGAGGAGTTTGACCTGCAGCTCCCGCGCATTCTGGAGACGCTGGGTCGGCAGGACGTGTTGATATTGACGGCGGATCATGGCAACGATCCTGTCACCCCGAGCACGGATCACTCACGGGAGTATGTTCCTTTACTCTGGTATACTCTCGCCCGGGAGACAGGCGTGGACCTGGGAACTCGCGCAACGTTTGCCGATGTCGGCAAAACGATTGCCGACTGTTTCGGACTTGGCAACGATCTGGCGGGGAGCACTTTTCTCCCGCGGCTCGCATAGACCGCGGATCCGGGTTTCTTGTCGACTCACACCTTGAGGTGCATGGATGGTGAAAATAACCAAGCAGTATACCAATCGAGAAAGCCAGTCCCTCGACAAGTATCTGCAGGAAATCGGCAAAGTTGATCTGCTGAAATCGGAAGAAGAGATCGAGCTCGCGCAACGGATCAAGAAAGGAGATCAGCGCGCGCTCGAAAAGCTGACGAAAGCGAACCTTCGGTTCGTCGTCAGTGTGGCAAAGCAATATCAGAACCAGGGGCTTTCGCTGGGCGACCTGATCAATGAAGGGAACCTCGGGTTGATCAAAGCTGCCAAGCGGTTCGATGAGACCCGGGGGTTCAAGTTCATCTCCTACGCGGTGTGGTGGATCAGGCAGTCCATACTCCAGGCGCTCGCGGAACAATCCCGTATCGTGCGCCTGCCGCTGAACAGAGTCGGGGCCCTGAACAAGATCGGCAAGGCCTTCAGCTCGCTCGAACAGAGGACAACCGGCTCCTGGACGTGATCCAGGATGAGCGTCAACCGGCGCCGGATAATGAGCTGATGAAGGAATCATTGAGCCGAGAAGTGGAACGGGCCCTCTCGACGCTCAGTGACCGCGAGGCGGAGGTCATCCGGCTCTACTTCGGCCTGGGACGAGAGCACTCGCTCACACTGGAGGAGATCGGGGAAAAGTTTAAACTGACGCGGGAGCGAGTTCGCCAGATCAAGGAGAAGGCAATCAGACGCCTGCGCCATGCTTCGAGAAGCAAACAGTTGCGTGCATATCTTGGCTGATTGAGACCGGGTACACACAACGGCCAGAGACAATGAGAGATTCCATCGTATTCCATCGTCTTGTTGGATCGCTGCGTGTCGGGGCGCCGCTGGCGCTGCTCCTGGTTCTGGCGTCCTGTACCTCCACAAGTCCGCGATTTCGCAGCGGAGAAGATCCCGATGCCGCGGACGAGGTGCGAAACGCCGGCAACATCAAGAACGAAGTGATGAGGGAGGACGACAAGAAGGTCGACGTGCCGCGCGTCCGGAAGAAGCTGGAACAGAAGCACGTGGGGCCTGTCGTGGATGATACCTCTCCGGGCCTGAACCGGGACCGCCTTCTTCTTGACGTGATTTCGTATCTTGGCGCGCCGTACAAATATGGCGGTACGTCCCGCAAGGGCATAGACTGTTCCGGATTCACTTCACATGTCTATTCCACGGGCGCAGATGT
>JAGDMJ010000416.1 GCA_017860555.1 Bacteroidota bacterium | reverse complement strand
ATGGCCGGTGGCAAGAACGCCAACGGAACCTACTCGATCGCCACGGCCGGAACGGCCAACCAGGTCGTCCTTCGTGGAGTCGGGACCGAGACCGTGGGTGCCGGTACCTACGTGACCATGGAAATCCTGGCTCGTGACCAGGGCCGCACGGACAGCTTGTATCAGATTCATTGATGGGATGAGCAAGGGGCTCCGGTTTCCGGGGCCCCATGATGTATCCGAAGGAACGTCGAGAGCCGCTAAGTCATGGGAAATCAGCAATTACTTATCATCGTCATCGCCGTGGTCATCATCAGCATCGCGATCGCAGTTGGTGTGACGCTGTTCCGTGACTCTGCCGCCTCAAGTAACAGAGACCAGCTGGTTGTCGACCTCGCGCAGTACGCTGTGAGGGCGCAGGCGTACTATCGGCGCCCCTCGGCTTTTGGCGGGGGGGAAAGCAGCTTCAATGGCCTCTCGATGGGGAGGATCACAAGCTCGTCGGCAAACATCAACGGTACCTACACGTTGGATCCCGATCCGGTCGGCGGGTCGCCCGCCTCGATCAAGTTGGTCGGCATCGGCACGGAAACAGGAATCGACGGGGCAAGTCCGGTCAAGGTCGTGATGGTGGTTCTGTCCGATACAATGAGTGTGGACGAGTCGGCGGGCAATTGACGTTCTAACACGGAATTCTGACAAGGGGTATCTCCCCTCGACGTCTCGACTGGGCTGCCAGGTGGGGGATCTGGCAGAACGCATGGAGCCGATTCGAAGCAGGGGAGAGTACCCTTTCGTTTTTTGACGGAGAACAGTATGGCAGAGTACAGAATTGAAGGTGTGACCTCCGGTGGCAAACCGGTGCAGGGTGTCCTGGAAGCGGAATCTACCCATTCTGCCAAGCAGAAGGCGTCTCAGCTCGCGCAGCAACGGAAGTTCAAGCTGTTGCACGTCATTCCCAGGGCCACATGGGTCTACAAGGTCCAGCGCGGCACGGAGAAGCCGGTGACGGGGGAGCAGAAGGCCTTCAGCAAAGCCGAGGTCCAGGAAGCGCTGCAGAAGATGGGCTACCGGGTGATCTATGTGCAGCGGAGGTTCCTCAACTTCAAGGCGAGGCCGCCGGCCACCGAGATCGTCACCTTCGTGCGCGTGAGTGCGGACCTGATCCGGCAAAAGCTCCCGTTCAACGAGATCATGCAGCTCCTCGTGAATGATATCCAGAACCGGAGTCTCCGCGAGGCCGTCAAGGAGATTAACACCGAGCTCAAGCAGGGGAAGGACAGCGAAAAAGCCTTCGTGAAGCATGAGGCTGTCCTGGGCCGGTTTACGGCGCACATGCTGGGCCTTGCCTCAAAGAGCGGCAACATGGCCGAGATCTATGAGAGCACTGCGAAGTTCCTTGAACGGCAGGCGGAGTTCAAAAAGAACCTGAAATCGGCGCTGATCACGCCCTTGATCACCCTGGCCGTTCTGTTCGGCGCGGTCGTCTACTACGTGGGGTATATTTTCCCCGCGACCGCAGGCTTGTTCCGGAAATTCAACATCGAACTGCCGCCCATGACGCGCGCAACGCTGGTGATCAGCGACTTCCTGACGGAGAACATAGTCCTGATCCTTCTCGCCATGCTTGTGCCCACGGTTCTTGCCGTGCGCTTCTTTGCGACGGAAAAGGGACGTTTGATCATGGACCAATACATCTGGAAGATGCCGGCCATGGGAACACTGCTGCATAAGACCAGCATCGAAATCTTTTGCCGCGTGTTCTACGCGCTGTACAGCGGTGCCGGCGAGAACATCGAAGTGATCCGGCTCGCCGCGGAGGCGTGCGGGAACAAGTATATGGAGCATAAGATCAAGACGATCGCGCTCCCGCTCATGATCCAGAAGGGGGCGGGTATCACGGAAGCCTTTGAGGCCACGGGCGTTTTTACGAAGACCGCTATCTCGCGGTTCCATTCCGGCGCCGAGACAGGAACGGTCAAGAACACCGCTCTCCAGCTCGCGGAGTACTACGAGAAGGAGACGACGTACAAGATGAAGAACGCAATCGATTATATCCAGCTGATGATCTCGATGATCATCATGATCGTGTTGACGGCCCTCACGATCGTTTCCTCGGAAACGGCTACGATCAGGCCGAAGAATCCAGCAATGAGCCAGGTGGTGGAGGTGGTACCGGTGCGCCCTATTTCCTAAAGGCATTGGGTCTGTCATGGCAAATCTCGATATCACAGATAAAATAGGTTTCGCTCTCCTGAAAAAGGGGATCATCGACTACGAGACCCTGGAGAAGTCGCTGAAGGTGAAGGAGTCCGAGGAGAAGAAGAACCGGCGCAACCTGGGGCAGATCCTCGTCAACGATTTCAATGCCGATCATGACGCGGTGTTCCGAGAAGTCGCGGACCTGTACGCCTTCCGGGAGATCTATGTCGCCGACGAGAAGATCGACAAAACCCGGATCGAATTCATCCGGCGTTACATCGATGCCCTTCCGGCCAACGTACGCGACATGCTGATTCAGACGAAGATGCTCCCGCTTCGTTTCGACGAGAAGCAGCCCGACAAGCTCATCATTATCGCTGCGGACCCTACCGATCGCCAGATTCCGTTGATCGCGAGGAATTTCGGGGCAAAGAAGTACGAAGTGGCTTACTGCCGCCTCAAGGAGCTGCAGAACCTCTTTGAGCAGGTCATACCTCCCGAGAATGAATTCCTGAAGCTCCTCGAGAATTCGCAGATCGGGCTGCAGGTCAAGGAAGACGACGAGGCCGTCCTGGATGAGGATGCGCTCGAAGCTGAAATCAGCAAGAGCGCTCTCGTGAACCTTGTGGAAGGTGCGCTGGTGGAGGCGGTACGCCAGGGTGCGAGCGACATTCACATTATTGCCAAAGAGGGAAACAGGACTGAGTTCTGGTTCCGTCTGGACGGCAACCTGAAGCTCTGGCATGTCCAGGAGAGGACCATGCCCGAGGCGGTTGCCGCCGTCGTGAAGGACCGTTCCAAGAACGTGGACCGTTTCGAGCGTGAGATGTCGCAGGACGGTTTCATCCAGCGTCAGATCGACGATACCATGATCCGCTTCCGCGTATCGATCATGCCGATCGTCGGCGTCGAGTTCCGGCACAAGTTCGAGAGCATCGTCATCCGCGTTCTGGATGACCGCAAGGTGATCACAGACCTGAACAAACTTGGTCTTCAGGGCCCTGCCAAGGACTTCTTCTACAAAGCCATCGCGAAGCCCCAGGGTATTGTGATTCTGACCGGTCCGACGGGATGCGGCAAGAGCACGACGCTGGTCGCGGCCCTGCACCAGGTGATCGACCCGACCGTGAACGTTCTCACCGTGGAAGACCCTGTGGAGTACATCATCCGCGGTGCGCGGCAGCTCAAGATCGGCCCGAAGATGAATTTCGACCTGGCGATCCGAGGTATCCTCCGGCACGACCCGGATATCGTGCTTGTGGGCGAGATGCGTGACAAAGCCACCGCGGAGATCGCCATCAAGCTGGCGAACACGGGACACTTGACCTTCTCGACGCTGCACACGAACGATGCGCCGAGCGCCGTGTCGCGACTCTACAAGATGGGGATCGAGCCGTTCCTGATCGCCTACGCGATCAACATCATCGTGGCCCAGCGCCTCATCCGGACGCTGTGCT
>JAGDMJ010000415.1 GCA_017860555.1 Bacteroidota bacterium | reverse complement strand
TTCATCCCCATTGTCACATCAATCACATCCGCTTCCGTAGCCGTTTGGGCATCAGGTCCTCCCAACGTGCCATCACCGTCCAAGTCCTCATGAGTGAATGTGAACCGCATCTTTTCCGTCTCCACCCCCCGTACCCTGCTCATGTCGAGAAACGTGGCATTGAATCCAAAATTGATTCTCCCTTTCCCGATCGTGGTTGCCCTATCCGCGAATATCGGCCCGGCGGCTTCCTGAACGGATACGAGTTGGCCCCCCGAAAAATCGAAACTGACCCCCGGTGTCGTCGAGCTGAGGGGAAAAGATGAAATATTGCCGACGATGAGGCCGTTCAACGCCGGGACGAGAAGGCTCTCCGCACGTGCGGCGGCATCGACAAAATGGTTCGCATGCGTTCCAGGACTCAGGATCAACCGGTCCGTCAGGATGGTGTGGAACACAGAGTTGAACACGGTATTGAGCTGCGCCTGTGCCGCTTCTACCGAAAGCACGACCAAGAGAAGAGTAGCCAGAGCTGCCGCGTGAAGCAGGTGCATTTTCATGGGGAGGCCTCCTGTGAGCACTTCAGTTTGTTCATTTGAGAAATTACCTGTTCTTGAACTGGTGGGATACTACTTCCCACCTTCCATTCGAATAATGAAGACCGATGCTCATATCTCCTTCCAGGTTTCGCCGTTCTCCGTCGTATTTGTTCTCGTATGAGATTGTCAGGCCAAATCCGATCTGGGCGTCATCATTATCCTTCTGGAGGCTCCCCGCATCAGTTGTGACCCGAACATCTTCCGCGAGGTCAAAAAAGGTGGACCACGTCGACTGCTGGTTTTTGTTGAACCGGAGGAGATCCGTCAACGCTGAAAGATCTTCTTTTTCAAAACTTGTTTTGCACCTGTCGAGGATTCCACGCACATCGGGTGGAGCAATCTCTTTCTTCACGGTTTCAGTCTTGACCGGTTCCGTATGTCCCGCCAGACTTCTATCTGTCGCTTTCGATGCCGGCTCAGCATTGGCCAGGCTGCTCTGTGCCGTCAGGCGTTCTGCTGCCCGGGCGTACAGCGTCCTGGCCTGGAGGAACGATCCACGCGCGTTTTCGAAGTCACTCTCATCAAATTGACGTTGTCCCCGTTTCTCTATGTCAGATGCACGTCGATAGTCGGGGTCTGATCCCTTCTCTCTCTCCGTCCCGCCGATCCTCTCCTTTGCCTCACGCATTTCATCATAAACTTTCTCGACCGCTCCCCGAACTTCGGCGAGAGTCTCGTCGTACGGCACGAAGTCGTTGATGTCCAGGCGCATTTCCGCTCCGGGGTGGATCCTGACGGCCCTGGCCTTCCCACGCAACACGTTCTTGTTCTGGCTCACGGCTACTCGGATGGACGGCGATTCCCCCTCGGTGGCCATCGGATAGCCTTCAATCACGGCCCTGCCGCGAGGGTCCGTCCGAGCCGAGTATTCCCTTCCGGAGCGCCCCGCCATGGTGACAATGGCAGATGAGATCGGATTGCCTCCGCGATCATGGAGAACCAGAGTAAGGGGGGAAGCTACGGCTGTTGCCGTCTCACCGGGGGACTCAGCAGGTGCAAGCCTGGTAAGGACAACGAAGATACTATCCTGCGGAAGGGTCACGCTTTGTTCGGCCTGGGAGAAGCTGTCCGCCTCCACCACGACGTGGACGCGCGCCTCCTGATTCGCGCGGTATACTAGACGGGACTCCCCCGAGCGGTCGCTGCTGCTGGAGAACTGCCCATTCTGGAACTGATTTGTACGAGCATCGGCAATCTCGACGGATTCCTCGGGAAGATTCCCGGCCGGCCCAATGAGAATGGAAGCATACGGCACCGGTTCACCCAATTGGTCCCTGACCAGGATGGTGAGATTCCGCGATGAAAGGGCCGGCGAAGCAGTAAAAAATCGGGGGATAAAGAGATACGCCAGAACGATACATGCCAGCGCAAAAAGGCCAATGGCGAAGGGCTTGACCGGAAACTCTGCTTTTCTGCGCGCGGCGGGCGAAGCAGCTATCGCGCAGTTCTGCAACGCCTCTGCCATTGCCGCCGCACTCCGAAAACGCCTGGCCGGGTCCTTGTTTATCGCCTTCATGACCACGCGAACTATGTCTTCAGGAAGATTCGGGCGTAGCTTCTCAGGGGAGGGGATATTCCCTTCGACAATGGCCTGCCTGATCCTGAAATCCGACGCAGTATCGGCAAACGGGACCTTGCCGGTCAACGCCTCGTACATGGTCATGCCTAGCGAGTAGATGTCCCCCCGGTAATCCACGTCCGCAAGGCTGTCCAACTGCTCCGGAGAAGAATAATAGAGTGTTCCCCCGGCAAGCACTGTGCTGGCATTGGGCGACGGATCCAGGCGCTTGGCAAGCCCAAAATCCGTGATCTTGACCACATCCTGGTCAGTCAGCATGATGTTGCTGGGCTTGATGTCCCGGTGGATGATGCCTTCGGTATGCGCGTGTTCGAGAGCGTTCAGACATTGCAGGAAGATCTTCTTGAAGCGGCCGAAAGGGAGTGCTCCGTTCTCTTTGATGATGTCGGAGAGGTTCTTCCCTTTGACAAACTCCATCACTATACAGAGACCAAGCTGACTCTCGCGGAGGGTGTAGATGCCGACAATGTTCGGATGTTGCAGGCGGGCAAGCGATCGGGCTTCTTCCTGAAACCTCTTGAGCATCCTTCCTTCGGGATCGAGCCGCGCATCCATCATCTTGACCGCGACATCCTTATCCAGCATGAGATCCCTGGCCCGGTAGACGATCCCCATACCCCCCCTGCCCAGGACATCGAGGATCTGATACGAATCGATCGTGCTACCGATGATGTTCGGTTCCATGAGTCAAAGAGCTTGAGGCAGCAGCAAAGGGAAGACAGCAATACGCCCTCAACACAGGAGTCGTCGATTGAGTTCCTATTGGCCGGGAACCTTCTTGCAGGAGCCACTGTTGCGCAAGTCGTGCCGTTGTAGGTCGGAGGGACCGGGGCATCCGAAGCCGGAGTTTTTCCGTTCTTGCATATAGTGGCTTTTCCTCTTCGCGACGGGCCACGACATTCCCACCGCCTCCTGCGTTTCGGCACTGCGGACCAGAAGAGCGTCACGTCTCTCCACTCTTCTCTCAGCACATCACAGAAAGTCGAGTGCGCCATGTCCGTGAAGATCATACTTACAAAGAACAGCGAGCCGATGGAGAAACGCGAACTCGTGTTCGGCAAGGAAACGATCTCCGTCGGCAGGGAACCCTCCAGCAGCCTCCCCCTGACAGGAACGAAGGTTTCCAAGGCGCATGCCCGGATCGAACTGCAGGGCGCCGAGTACGTCATCGTCGACCTGAACAGCACCAATTCCACCTATGTCAACGGCGAGAGACTCCTCCCGGGCAAACCTACCCCCCTCCACTCAGGGGATAGAGTGAACATTGCCGATTACGATCTCCAGTTCTTCCCCGATCTCAATGCCGAGTCGACACTTCAGGATCCCCCGGAACGGCCAGAACCCGGCGGAATTCGGAACACGCTTATCGAATTGCCTGAGGAAGAAAGCCGCTCATTTCCTGCCGGACATTCCTCATCTGAACTGGTGGAAAAATGGTCGAAACTGACCGCGGAAATTCAAAAGACACTGGAGTCGTTCAGTGTCG
>JAGDMJ010000414.1 GCA_017860555.1 Bacteroidota bacterium | reverse complement strand
CTCTGCATCGTCGAAGCCATGAAGCTGATGAACGAGATTGAAGCGGACGTTTCCGGAAAGATCCTAAAGATCATGGTGGAAAACGGCCAGCCGGTCGAATACGACCAGACCCTCTTTCTTGTGGAAAAGGCATAACGTGTCCCCAGAATTTCCGGAGCACCGGCGTGTTTAAGAAAGTCCTGATCGCCAACCGGGGGGAGATCGCCCTCCGCGTCATCCGGGTGTGCAAGCAGTTCGGCATCAAGACCGTTGCCGTGTACTCGCAGGCGGATCGAGACTCGTTGCATGTCCGTTTTGCCGACGAGGCTGTGTGCATCGGCCCGGCTGCCTCAAAAGAAAGCTACCTGAAGATCCCTCGCATCATTGCCGCCGCCGAAATCACCAATGCGGATGCCATTCATCCCGGCTATGGTTTCCTCGCCGAAAATGCCAGTTTCGCGGAAATCTGCACCACGTCGGGCATCAAATTCATCGGGCCCACTCCGGAGATGATCAGCCAGATGGGAGACAAGGCGCTGGCAAAGGAAACCATGAAGAAGGCGGGCGTGCCGGTCGTTCCGGGGAGTGATGGAGTCGTGAAGGAACCCGGCGAGGCAGTGGAAATCGCCCGCGCCATCGGATTTCCCGTCATCATTAAAGCGGTAGCCGGAGGTGGCGGGCGCGGAATGCGCATTGTCCGCGAAGAGTCGGAAATGGCTCTCGCATTCAAGACGGCTCAGCATGAGGCCGGGCAGGCATTCAATAACCCGGATCTCTATCTTGAGAAATACGTCGTCAACCCCCGGCACGTCGAGGTGCAGGTCTTCGGCGACCAGCGCGGGAACGTGATGCACTTTGGTGAGCGCGATTGCTCTGTCCAGCGTCGGCACCAGAAACTCGTCGAGGAATCACCGTCGCCCGTGGTGGACGATGAGCTTCGGCAAAAGATGGGGGAAGCGGCGATCAAGGGATGCAAGGCTGTTCACTATGAGAACGCCGGCACGATCGAGTTCCTGGTGGACAAAGACAAGAATTTCTATTTTATGGAAATGAACACCCGGATCCAGGTGGAGCATCCTGTCACGGAACAGGTGACCGGGCATGATCTCGTGAAGCTCCAGCTCCGCGTGGCCGCCGGCGAAGCGCTTCCCAAGAGGAAGATCACTCCCCGCGGACATGCGATCGAATGCAGGATCAATGCCGAGGATCCTGCCAATGGATTCCGCCCCTGTCCCGGCTTGATCACCGATTTCCACATGCCGGGCGGATTCGGTGTCCGCGTCGATACCCACAGCTACGCCGGCTACCATGTGCCGCCCTACTACGACTCGCTGATCGCCAAGCTGATCGTCTTTGCTCAGACCAGGGATGGCGCCGTCAACAAAATGGCATCAGCCCTCGAAGAGTTCACCATCGAAGGGATCAAGACGACGATACCCTTCCATCGGCAGGTCATGCGTGACGAGCGATTCCGGAGCGGTGTGTTCGATACAAGTTTTCTTGATAGTTTTGAATTCCACCCCCAGGATTGAATGCAAACGATCAACAATGTCTGGAAAGGTCTGACATGAACTTCCCCGAGAATCTCAAGTACACAAAAGACCACGAATGGATCCACGTGGACGGCACTACCGGTACTGTGGGCATTACCGAGTACGCGCAGGGAGAGTTGGGGGACGTTGTGTTCGTGGAGCTGCCTGCCGTTGGCAAAAATCTCAGACAGCTTGAGTCATTCGGCACCATCGAGGCGGTCAAGGCTGTTTCCGACCTCTTCTCGCCGGTGACAGGTACCATTTCCGCAGTGAACAAAGGGCTGGCAGCCTCGCCGGAGCTCGTGAACAAAGATCCATACGGGGAAGGATGGATGGTGAAGCTGACGGTTACCAATCCCTCGGAACTCGGCGGGCTGTTGAGTGCCGTTGCATACAAGGCCTTGGTCGGGAAGTAGACTTCTCCGGCCGCATGTTGAGATGGCCCGGCCTGGATCTCCGTACGGCCGGGCCGTCTTTTCTCATTTTGCAGAGAAAGTCCCTGCAATTTAGCTCCATGTCAGGGCGCCGTCGCGTCCGCGTATTCCTCGACCGGCGGACAGGTGCATACCAGGTTCCTGTCACCGAACGCGTTGTTCACGCGCCCCACGGAAGGCCAGAACTTACGTGCCCTTACCCAGGGAAGCGGGAACGCCGCCTTTTCCCGCCCGTACGGTCGGTCCCATGAGTCGCTTACCACGACTTCGGCGGTATGCGGAGCGTTCTTGAGCACGTTGTTCTGCTTGTCCGCTCCTCCATGCATGAGTTCCTGGATCTCCTGCCGGATGGCGATCATCGCATCGCAGAACCTGTCGAGTTCTTCCTTTGGCTCGCTTTCGGTCGGCTCGATCATCAATGTTCCCGCAACGGGGAACGACACCGTGGGAGCGTGGAATCCATAATCCATGAGCCGTTTCGCGACATCCTCCGCTTCCACACCGCTCTCCTTGAAACCGCGCAGATCAATGATGAATTCGTGCGCAACGTGACCGCTGGCTCCCCGATAGAGTACCGGATAGTGTCCTTCAAGCCGCTTCGCCATGTAGTTGGCGTTCAGAATCGCCATCTTTGTGGCCCTGGCCAATCCTTCACTCCCCATCATCGCGATATATGCCCAGGAGATGAGCAGGATGTTCGCGCTTCCCCACGGCCCGGCCGAGACAGGGCCGATGGCTTGGGCTCCCCCTACGGGAACAACCGGGTGGCCGGGGAGGAACGGCGCAAGGTGGCCGGCTGCCGCGATCGGCCCCATTCCCGGACCTCCGCCGCCGTGTGGGATACAGAAGGTCTTGTGAAGATTGATGTGGCAGACGTCCGCGCCGATCTCGCCGGGGCGGCAAAGTCCTACCTGTGCGTTCATGTTCGCGCCATCCATGTAAACCTGCCCGCCGTGGGTATGAACGATCGCGCAGATTTCCTTGATGGCCTCTTCGAATACGCCGTGCGTCGACGGGTAGGTCACCATCAGGGCGGCGAGATTATCCTTATGCTGCTCGGCCTTCGCTTTGAGGTCCGCGACTTCGATGTTGCCATTGCCGTCGCAGCGCACCAGGACGATCTCCATCCCTGCCATGACGGCGCTGGCAGGGTTGGTGCCGTGGGCAGAGGTGGGAATCAGGCAGACGCGGCGATGCGCGTCTCCCCGTGACGTGTGGTACGCGCGGATCACGAGCAAGCCGGCGTACTCTCCCTGCGCGCCCGCATTTGGCATGAGCGATATGGCTGGCAGACCGGTGATATCTCCGAGCCAATCACTGAGCTGTGTGAAGATCAGAGCGTATCCGGCCGCCTGTTCCTTCGGAGCGTAAGGATGCATCCTGCCGAACTCGGTCCATGTCACCGGGATCATCTCGGTCGTCGCGTTCAGCTTCATCGTACACGAGCCGAGCGGGATCATGCTCGTGGTCAGTGAGAGATCCTTCGACTCGAGTTCGTGAATGTAGCGGAGCATTTCAGTCTCGGAGTGATAGCTGTTGAACACCGGGTGGCGCAGGTAGTCTGATTTCCGTTTCAGGTCCCCCTGGTAGGCCTGAGCCTGCATGACCTCGGCATTACGGCTGACTGGCCCACCCGGCCTTCCGGGGGCGAAGACATCGAGCAGAAGGTCCACTTCGGCAGCGTTGGAGACCTCATCGA
>JAGDMJ010000413.1 GCA_017860555.1 Bacteroidota bacterium | reverse complement strand
CGTCCGCGAGAAGCGAACAAGGCCTTCGACTGGAATTCCCTCCCCGGGCGCGCCGCCGATGCGGCAGAGCATGCGCGGCGGCGCGACTATGATGGCGCCCTCGAGCGGTTCCAGGCATGCCTGGCAAAGGACTCGCTCTACGCTCCGGCACTCGAGGGAGTTGCCGAGATCCACTACCGGCGGATGGAATATGCAAAGGCGCTCTCCTGCGTCCGAATTGTGCTTGCCAACGACACCTACGATCCCGCGGCCAACTTCCTGTATGGAGTGATCCATCGGCAACTTGGAAATCTCTACGATGCCATGGACGGCTTCGGGAATGCATCCCGCTCTCCGGAGTATCGATCCGCTGCCAACACGGCCCTCGCCGAAATTGCGTTTCTCCGCGGTGAGTGGGAAAAGGGCGTGAGCTACGCGGAACGTGCGCTTGACTATAACCGCTACAATGTACGCGCGCTGAGGGGGCGTGCGCTCGCGTTTCGCAAGCTCGGGCAAACTGAGAATGCGAAGCGGGCCCAGGAAGATCTTCTGCGGGTTGATCCCCTGTCTCACTTCGCGCGCATGGAGCAGTACCTCCTGATGCCGGGTGCTCACACGAGAAACGCCTTTCTCTCCGCGATTCATGCTGAACTGCCTGCGGAGATCTACCTCGAGTTGGGGGCCTACTATTATGGCATTGGACGCTACGACGATGCGCTGCAATCCCTCTCCATCGCTCCGTCCCACGCTCTCGTTCATTACTGGAGGGCATATCTCAGCCACAAACTTGGAAAGCCGGAGGAAGCACGGGCTTCGCTTCAGAAGGGAGCCCGGAGCTCGTATCACTTTGTGTTCCCCTACAGGAGTGAAACTGCTGACGTGCTTACGTGGGCCGGTTCCCAATCGGAAGAATGGCCTATCGGCTATTATCTGGCCCTGATCCACTGGAGCAAGGGAAGGCTCGAAGACGCCCGGCGCCTGAGCAGGTCGTGCGGAATGGTTCCCTCCGACGCTCCCTTCTACATCACGCGGGGAAATCTCTTCCGGGGGTCGAACGATTCGCTCGCGCTCCTCGACTACCTCCACGCCGTTGCAGTTGGTCCGAACGAATGGCGCGCGCATATCGCCCTTGCCTCTTTTTACAACGATCATGCCCGATATGACGACGCCCTCAAGGCAATCCAGGTCGGGGCCGGACGATTCCCTCAGAACTATGTCCTGCAATTCGAATTCGCCCGGGCGCTGCTGTTCAACCGGCGCTACGTCGACTGCCTGGCCGTTCTTGATACTCTCAGCATTCTTCCTTTCGAGGGAGCGGGGTATGGAAGGGAGTTGCATCGGCATGCTGCCGTTCTTGCCGCGTGCGGATCAACCCGGGAGAAGAAATACAGCGAAGCCCTTGCATTTATTCAGAAAGCCCGACAATGGCCGGAACGGCTCGGGGCCGGGAAGCCGTACGACGTGGACAGCCGGATCGAGGACTACCTCGAGGCCCATTGCCGGACGCGCTTGGGGGAGCAGGCCTCCGGAGAAAGGCTCTATCGTCGCGTCGTTGAGCAAACGACCGAGAAGAACGCCCGCGATTCCCAGTATCTCCTCCATCTTCTTGCCTTGCAGAAACTCGACCGTGATGGCGAGGCGGGGAAGGCACTTGATACCTGGATAGCCGGCGAACCCGGCAACCCCGTCGCGGTATTGGCGATGGAGACGCTACGCAACGACACGCAGAAAGCCAAACAGCCACCGGCCGCGGATAGTTTTCCCGGCAGACAGTGGAATCCTGTCCCGTCAGATCCACATTACCCGGTCATCAAGGAAATCGCCCAGGTTTCCATGGAGGAATGAACATGAAAGTACTCTTCATTGGCGGAACCGGAAACATCAGCAGATCGGTGAGCCTTGGCTGCGTTGCACGAGGGATGGACCTCCATCTGCTTACCCGTGGAACACGGGATGTCACGATCCCCGGGGCACGGGTGATGCGGGCGGATATCAACGCAACGAATGATATCCAACCCCTTCTCGAAGCCCATCACTGGGACGCAGTCGTGGATTGGATCGCCTTCACACCCGAGGACATTGAAAGAGATATCGGTCTGTTTCAAGGGCGGACAAACCAGTTCGTTTTCATTAGCTCGGCTTCCGTCTATCAGAAGCCGCCTGCACACCCGGTGATCACGGAATCAACACCGCTGCTCAACCCTTTCTGGGAGTATTCTCGACGGAAGATCGCCTGTGAAGAGAGATTGAACCGCGCGTACAGGGACGATGGCTTCCCTATCACGATTGTGCGACCGTCTCACACGTATGACACCGTCATTCCTCTGTCCATTGGCGGTTGGACCGAATACACGCCGATCGAACGGATCAGGAAGGGGCAACCCCTCATCGTCCATGGTGACGGGACATCGCTCTGGACGGTGACACATTCAGAGGACTTCGCGAAAGGGTTTATCGGTCTGCTGGGTCATCCCAGGGCCATCGGGGAGGCTTTCCACATCACCTCCGATGAAATCCTCACCTGGAATCAGATCTATCAGACAGTCGCCGCGGCCGCAGGACATGAAGCCCACCTGATACATATCCCATCCGATTTCATCGCGGCATGCGAGGAGAGTTTCAGAGGAGGCCTATTGGGAGACAAGGCTCACAGCGTCATCTTTGACAACAGCAAGATCAAGAGGGTCGTACCCGAGTTCCAGGCAACGATCCCGTTTCATGTTGGCATCAAGAGAACTCTGGCATGGTTTGAGGCCGACCCGGCGAGGCAGATCGTGAAACAAGAGACAAATGAATGGATGGATCGGATTATTGCCGCGTACAGACAGAAAGACGTGCGAATCTAGAGGAGGATCCTACGTCGCGAGCTGTTCCCCTTGCAGTGGCACTTTTCCCAGGGCGGGTCGTAAAAAGAGGCTCGTCGCTGTATCAATAAGGGGTCCCCATTCATTTCCCCCTCAACTTCTCCACCGGTCCATCCACCCCTTCCGGCGGCTGCTCGTCCGCAAACTGATCATTGTCCCCGAGGCTCGTCCGCAGTTTCTGCATTTCTGTTTTTAGCTCTGCCGTGATCTTCTCGTGCCCCGGCTGCCCGTAGACATTGTGGAGTTCGTTCGGATCCGCAACCAGGTTGAACAATTCCCACTGGTCCTTTTTCCAGAAGTAGATCAGTTTGTGTGTCTGTGTGCGAACGCCATAATGCGCGCGGGTGTTGTGATGCCCCGGGTCGTGGTAGTAACGGTAGTAGATCGATTCACGCCAATCCGCAGGCTTCTTTCCCCGCAGCACGGGCAACAGGCTGCGCCCCTGCATCTCCGACGGGGGAGCAATGCCCGCTGCATCAAGGAATGTTTCCGCGAAATCCACGTTCAGCGCCAGCGCCTCACTCGCCGATCCCGGTGCTATGGCCGCAGGCCAGCGGACAAGGAACGGCATCCTGATGGATTCATCGTACATGAACCGTTTGTCATACAAGCCGTGGTCTCCCAGGAAGAAGCCTTGATCGCTGGTGTAGATGACCATCGTGTTGTTCGAGAGCCCCTTCCGGTCCAGCGCATCCAGCAGGCGGCCGATGTTGTCGTCGATGGACTGGACTGCGGCAAGGTAATCCTGCATGTACCGTTGGTACTTCCACCGGCTCAGAGCCTCCCCCTGAAGCGTGTCGGCC
>JAGDMJ010000412.1 GCA_017860555.1 Bacteroidota bacterium | reverse complement strand
GACGTGGTGGTCATGAGTCCTTCCCGGTGCCGGCTTGATCGACGGGAGCTGGCCGGCACCCTTGGTTGTGAAAGTGCTTCGTTCGTTACTGGACGGGAACCGCCGCCGCCTGCCTCCATCGCAGGTCTGGATTCAGGCGTCCGGCATTCAGAAGCGATTTGATGTGATCGATCCGTTTGTACTTCGGCCCCTCGAAGTCCTCCAGGCGCAATCCCACCTTCTTGTATGCCGCATACAACTCCTGCGCTCCCCTGCGGGCGTTCCAGGTCGGCTTGAATTCCGGGAGCACACGCAGGATCTTGCTGCTGTCCACTCTGTAGCAGCGCTTGTCCGGGCCCGCATCTTTGGCATATTCGATCACGCAGCCGGGCACCGTCTCCCTGACAATGTCCGCAAGCTCGCGGATGCGATAGTTATCTTCGTTGCGCGCGACATTGAAAGCATCGTTGTGTACCAGCGCCCGGTCGGCGTGCAGCACCGCAATGAACGCGCGGGAGATGTCTTCGATATGGACGATCGGTCGCCAGGGGGTTCCATCGCTCTTGATGTACACCCGCCCTGTCGTGAAGGCCCAGGCCACAAGGTTGTTCAGCACGAGGTCAAACCTCAACCTCGGGGAAACGCCAAAGGCGGTCGCGTTCCGGAGAAACGTGGGGCTGAAGCTGTCATCTGCCAGCTTGGCCACGTCCTGCTCCACACGAACCTTGGAGATGCCATATGGGGTCACCGGGTTGAACGGGGAATGTTCATTTAAGAGGTCCTCACCTCCCGCGCCGTAGTTGCTGCACGATGAGGAGAAGATGAACCGCCCGATGCCCGCCCTTTTTGATAGCTCAGCAAGCCGGACGGACGCCAGATGGTTGATGTCGAACGTGAGCGACGGATTCAGATCGCCCAGGGGGTCGTTGGAGAGTCCCGCGAGGTGGATCACAGCATCGAAACCACTGAGGTCGCTCAGCTCCACATCGCGGACATCCTTCTTGAGAGAAGGGATGTCCACCATGCCTTCGCCGAATGTGGACGAAGCATAGAGATCGCTATCAAGCCCCACCACCTCATGCCCCTCCGCAAGCAGCATCGGGACCATCACCGTACCAATGTAACCACAATGACCCGTCACCAGAACGCGCATGTCAATCCTCCCAGATTTTCCAAGGTGCCTTGCCGGTATGCCAGAGTTCCTCCAGCAGTTTCTTATCGCGAAGCGTGTCCATGCACTGCCAGAAGGACGTGTGGCGGTATGCCATCAGCTGTCCATCGGCCGCGAGACGTTCCATCGGTTCCTTTTCCCACTGCGTATCGTCCCCGTCGATGTAATCGAACACCTCGGGCTCGAGCACGAAGAATGCGCCGTTGATCCACCCTTCCATCGTTTGAGGTTTCTCGGAGAACTGAGCCACCTGATCTCCGTTGAACACGAGGTGTCCGAACCTTGCCGGCGGACGGACTGCCGTCAGCGTGGCCAGCTTCCCGTGCTTCTTGTGAAATTCGAGCAGATCGGTCAGGTTCACATCCGAAACGCCGTCTCCCCAGGTCAACATGAACGTCTCATCGCCCAGATACGGCTGCAGCCGCTTGATGCGTCCGCCGGTGAGTGTGGCCATGCCGGTATCGACGAGATCCACGGTCCAGTCGGGCCGATACCCGCCATGAATATCCACGCGCCCGGTATTCAGCTTCACCGTCAGATTGCTGTTGAGCGATGAGTAGTCGACCATGTACTTCTTGATCACTTCCCCCTTATAACCCAGAGCCACGACGAAGTCCTTGAAGCCGAAGTGCGCATAGTGGCGCATGATGTGCCAGAGGATTGGCCTGCCGCCGATCTCGACCATTGGCTTTGGCTTGACCTCGGTCTCTTCGACGAGCCGGGTCCCGACGCCTCCGGCAAGAATTCCGACTTTCATGGTTATTCCTTCAGTTAAGTGAACCGTTTCTCATCAGAATGATGCCGCTTCAACTCATTCTCAAAAGAAGTTGAAGCGGCATTTGGTACAGGAATTTCCGGAATTCCGAAGTGATCCCTGTCACTTTCCGCCTTTTCCCATGACCATCACCGGGATGGTCTTCAGCAACAGCCAGAGGTCCAGATGGAACGAGACGTTTTGGCTGTAAAACAGGTCCAGAACGACCATATCCTGGAAGCCGACCTGACTGCGCCCGAGAACTTGCCACATGCCCGTGCAGCCCGGGGTGACGCTGAGGCGGCGCTTGTGCCATTCCTCATAATGCTTCCATTCGTACGGGAGGCAGGGGCGCGGCCCGACCAGGCTCATATCCCCTTTCATCACATTGAACAGCTGCGGCAGCTCATCCAGGCTGGTCCTTCGGAGAAACCGCCCCACCGGCGTCACCCGGGATTCATCCACGATCTTGGTCGGATTGCTCCCGGCCTCCGCCCTCCAGGTCCCTTTGATCAGACTGGCATAGCTCAATTCCCGCAACGGGTCATTGTCGCTGCCGACGCGCATGGAACGGAATTTGTAGAAATCGAACGGCCTGCCGTTCTTGCCGATGCGCACTTGTTTGAAGAGCACAGGCCCGCGTGAATCGAGCTTGATGACAAGAGCGATCGCGAGCAACGCGGGCGCCAGGAAGATCAGGCCAAGGGCCGTGACCAGCGTGTCAAACACCCTCTTGTACGCCTCAAAAATCGGGCCAGGACCTACGCGCGAGATGCCGACAACCGCGATATCGCCGTACTTTTCCATGTCCAGCCTGGCCGGCACGACATCGTACAGCGGCGAGGCCACCTTGACGGTAACATTGGTCGCCACGCACTCTTCCAGGACCGTGATCAAGGAGGCCTGGTCCACGTTTTCCATCCCGATGATGATCTCGTGGACGTCGAAGACCCTGACAATATCCTTCACTTCGGTTGACCTGCCGATGACTTTCAGTCCGTTGAATACCGTCCGGCCGAGCGGATGTTCATCATCCAGGAATCCAACGACCTTCAGGCCAAGGTCATCATGCAGAAGAAGGTTGGCCGCCAGGTTAATGCCGTTGGATCCGGCACCGACAAGCAGGACGTTCCGCTGCAGGAGCTTGTGGCGCGAGACATACAGAAAAATGTTCCGGAAAATCACCACTCTCCCGCCAAGCATCAGCAGGAAGGCGACCATCCCGTAATACAGAATGGCAAGACGGCTGTCGACGATGAACGACGCCTTGGTGAAAAAGGAAAGAATGGCGATGCCGATGATGGTATAGAACAATGCCTTGACGATCCGGAGGGTGTGGTCCATGACCGTCGTAAAGACATTGATGTTGTACAGGCTGAGATAATGGAAGATGATCACGGACGCGGCGCCATAGAAGACCAGGAACACCACTTCCCCGTACAGTGGAGCGCCAAACAATGTCCACTCGCCGGCAAATGACCGACCGCGCAGCAAAATTGCGATCATGAGTGAAGCCACAACTGTCACGCCGTCAAGTATCGGCAGTATGAACGAGTACAGCGGCCGTTTGCGTAATGAATCCATGCTCGCGAACCTCCCGGGTTCAATTGTCCAGGCATCCACAACCGTCTCCATGCCGACCCGCCGTCTATACAAAAGACCCGGACCCAGGGCACCATCTCCGCAGAACACACGGTCCGAAAAGAAAAAGCCCAAAAGCAACCCCTGACCTCCCCCCCCAGGA
>JAGDMJ010000411.1 GCA_017860555.1 Bacteroidota bacterium | reverse complement strand
AGTTTTTCAAAGATATGGAAGAGATCGTATCTGCGATGCAACTTCCGGATAACCACCCCAACCGCTCCCTTCTTGAGGAAACTTCTAAGAAGTCAGCTCTGGAATATCTCTCGGGCATGGTAAAGGATGGGAGACTCCGGCGGGTCCTGGGAAGCATAGGCACCCAGGAGCCCTACAGCAACCTCCCCCTGATGGCTGCCATGTGGAATCTGATGTCCAATGAGAAGATTTGGTATCCCGAGGGAGGGATGCGTGAATTCTGCGAAAGGTTGGCTCGGGCAGTGGTTGGACATCGAGGAAATCATCAGGGCGTCGGAGAAATAAAATTAGGAACAGAGGTGTCACAAATTCGAGTGGAGAAGGGAAAGGTTCTGGGGGTGGCCCTCAAGGATGGGACAACCATCGAGTCTACTGCCATTATTTCTAACGCCGACTATAAAACTACCTTTATCAAACTGATGGACTCTAGATCGGTTCCTGAGGAGTGGCATCGCGCTGTGCTCCATGCCAAGCAAACGAAGTCCGTCCTGCAAGTATGTCTGGGTGTGGATACGGGCAAAATTGATCTTTCTTCTTTTAATGAAGCCGATAGACTGATCTACAAACGAGGCCGGGAGAATTCACACGAGGCGCTCGATGGGAGATCAGAGGCGATTCATCCGGAAGCCCTTGCAGGTCAGGAGCTGGAAATTAGCCTCTGGAGCAAAAATGACAGGACCCTCGCATCAGAGAGAGCAGGAGTGATCGTGATTCGAACCGAAGCCGAACATTCCGATTTTATAACATACAGACCCGCATGGAAAGACAGGCTTCCCGTATACCGGGATGTCAAAACCCGATTGGGGAAAGCTTTGATCCGAGAAGCTGAGAATGTCGTTCCGGGGTTGGAGAAAGCGATTTTGGCTATGGATGTCGCTACGCCTCTCACGTTTGAGGAGCAGGGTGGCAGGAGCGGGGGAGCCGTGGCAGGTTGGTCATGGAATTATGAAGATTGTCCGGATTACCGTCCCCGGCAGCTGGTGAGGACGCCGATTCAGGGACTCTATATGGCAGGCTATCAGGCATTCTCAACGATCTTCATGGGTGGCGTTCCCACGGCCATGGAAAGCGGAAAGCGGGCGGCTCAGGCGGTATTGCAAGGTGCTGGACCAGTGGAAAAAATCACGATTCCAGTACAGGGTTGACGGGATATAGTGTGTTAGGAGGGTCTGGACGTTGAGAATAGGCACTTCGATGACAGAAATAGGAAAGGATTATGAGGGGTCGGGGAGATTTTTGGGCGAGCGCGCTTTTCACGTCGCCCTTGAGCAGTGAAGCAAAAGGCTCCTTGTCCTTCCACTCAGGATGCTGGGGTGCGAGCGCCTTCACCCGGTCGAGCGCGAAGATTAGCTGGAAATACATCGGCTGCTCGGCCAGAGCGTGCCGTCATTGTCGAAGGCGGCGATCCGTTCGGCAACGGGGACGAAGTCCGGCGAACCTTCCGTGGTCACCTTGCCAACGAACTCTACGATGTTCTTCTTGGCCGCGCCGTCGTTCCATGAGGGGAGCGGGTCCTGGGCATGGACGGCCGTTACGCCGACTGCGAGCGCAAACACTGCGATGATGATATGGGTAAAAGCGCGGTGCAGCTTTATATGATATTCCTTTGAGAGAGAATCTGCCGGCCGCCCCGTGGAGGCGGCGGCCAGCGGAGTCAAACGTCAAATGGTCCTGAGAGTCAGTTGTTGCCACGCTTCGGATTTTCGAACTTCTTCATGGTCTCTTCGAGCGCTTTCTTGATGCTGAGCGTGTCTGCTTTCTGGCGCGGCGGATACTCCGACAGGCTCTTCAAGTGTTCCGCGATGAAGGGAGCGGCCGCGGTGGGCGCCCACATCTTCTGGGCGAAGAATTTGCGGCCGATGTAGCCCCACTCTTTCGATTCGGGGTCCATCTTCTCCATCGGGTCCATCAGCAGGTTGAAGAGATACGGAACGTTAGGATAGTACTTCTCGTTCCACCAGAGCCCCTCCGGCTTCACGCCGATGTGCATCTTCCAGGCATCCACCCGGATGGCCATCAGGTCCGTCTCATCATAGTAGAAAAACTCTCGGCGGGCGGATTTGGCGCTCTTGCCCGTCCAGTAGTCGAGCTGGTTGTAGCCGTCGAGATGTACCTTGTAGGTCATGTCGCCCATTTTCTTGCCTTTGAGCAGCTCTTCCTTCAGGTTCGGCATCCCCGCTGCGGTAGCAAGGGTTACGAACAAGTCCTCGTGGCTCTGGATGCCGTTGAGCTCTTTTCCCGGCTTGATCTGGCCGGGCCATTTGATGAGGCAGGGCACGCGGAAACCGCCTTCCCACGAGGTCCCCTTCTCGCCGCGAAAGGGTCCCATTCCACCATCGGGCCACATCATCAGTTCCACGCCATTGTCGGTGGAATAAATAACGATGGTGTTGTCGGCAACGCCGAGTTCCTCGAGCTTCTTCAGGAGCGATCCGACCTGCTCGTCATGCTCGATCATCTTGGCGCGAACAACGTCGGATTCGGCGCGGCCCTCGTCCACGGCCATCTGGATATACTTCTTCGGCGAGTGCGACCATATATGGGTGGCGGTGGTGTTGAACCAGACGAAGAAAGGCTTTTCACCCTTGCCGACCTTGTCTAGGTATTTCAGCGTTACGTCGAGCACTTCTCCGTCGAAGGTCTCCATGCGCTTGCGCGTCAACTGGCCCTTTTTTTCGATCTTCTGCTTGCCAACTCGGCCAAAAACCGGGTCCTCGGTCGCGTCATCCACGGTCGTCGCCCAGGTGTGGAGAACGTCCCGCGGACCAAACTTCTTCAGATACTCCGGATTCTTCTGGCCAGGGTAATCGAGTTGCTCCGGCTCCTCTTGGGCATTGAGGTGATAGAGATTGCCAAACCACTCGTCGAAGCCGTGGACGGTCGGTAAGAACTCATTGCGGTCACCCAGGTGGTTCTTGCCGAACTGCCCGGTCGCGTACCCTTGTGACTTGAGCACTTCGGCCAGCGTCGGATCTTCCTTTTGAATTCCGAGCTTCGAGCCGGGAATGCCTATGGTGGTCTCGCCGGTCCGGAGCGGCATCTGCCCCGTGATGAACGCCGCGCGTCCGGCGGTGCAGCTGGCCTGACCATAATGGTCGGTGAAGATCGCGCCTTGTTTGGCTAGACTGTCGATGTTCGGGGTCTTGCCCATCATGCCGTGCGTGTAGGCGCCCACGTTCCATATGCCGATGTCGTCACCCCAGATGACGAGGATGTTCGGCTTCTTCTGCTCTGCCGCTAATGCCGGGCTGACGATGAACACCAGACCGACAACAATTACGGCTAATACATGCAGCATTTTCGTTTTCATGTTCTCCTCCTTGTTAAAATGTTGATCTCCGCGGAAATCCGTGGCATTTTTTCCTCCGAGCATCACATCGGTTATGGTCTCTTCTCCTTTTTCGATATCTCCTTGAGAAGCATCTCGGCATCTTTGTACCCCGGATACATCTCTATCATTGCCTTTAACGTCTTGACCGCCTCCTCCCTGTCTCCCTTCTGGTTCAGATAGAAAGCAAGCGTATAAGCATATTTGGGTTCCTGCGGCCTGAGCTCTGCCGCCTTCCGGCACCAGGTCACCGCCTCGTTGATTCGGTCTTTTGAGGTGATGACGCAAAGGTTATAGGC
>JAGDMJ010000410.1 GCA_017860555.1 Bacteroidota bacterium | reverse complement strand
AGTTCGCCAAAGGATATGACATCCTGCACCAACTGACCCCGTTGATCCTCGAACACCAGGGAAAGGGGTCGATCGCCGGATTCTTGCTCGACAGTGCGGCGCAGACGGCTGAGATTCAACTTGGCAACTACACCTTTCTCGTGAAACACGAACATACGTGGCCTTATGCGCCTCGAATTCCCGGCGATACGCCCAGGTTTGGAGGGATGATTATCATGACGGGAAACGACGAGTTCTACATCGCGGGAAGCGGGGTTGTCGTGACGTTTCACGCCACCTCCAAAGATGGGACAATCGCGGGGATCGCGAGCATGCATGAGGGGGGATTCGTTGAAGGGAAATGGGTCGCTGGCCGCCGTATGAACGGAGATCAGAATCACCAGGGGAGACATTTGCACCTGCCCGGCGGAGAATACGGAATCCAGAAGGTGCGACTGTACACTTACAAATAGTTGTTGTGGTTCCAGCAGAGCGGGAAAGAGCTCTATCCGCAGGAAGCGAACACCATCGGCCACGCGGACCGGAGGATGCCAGATGAAACGAGAATTGAGGAACCGTTTTGTTCCTTATGCTATGGCTCTGTGCCAGATACTGCTGCAGGAACGGGTCCATCCGCAAACAGCAGTAGTTCAAGGCACGATCTCGGCATCGATGGCTCCTGTGAGATACGCTTCTGTTACCTTTGCCGACCAGAATGCCCCCTCGAACTCCGTCTCAACGTTCACAGACTCGACAGGGCAATACCGGCTCAGTCTGATACTTACTTCGGTGGTGCCCGCCAGTACTCTGCCATCCGAATTCGCGCTCGCGCAGAACTATCCGAATCCATTTTCGTCCTCCACGGTGGTGTCCTATGAGCTGAAGGCCCAGTCCGACATTCGAGTGACGATCTACGATGTGCTGGGAAGGGTGGTGTGGAGGATCACCCCGGGTGCTCAACCGACAGGACTGCACAGCGTCCTGTGGAATGGGAGAAATGATTCCGGCCAGAGGGTCGCCAACGGGGTCTATTTTTACACGGTGCAGGCCGGAGATGAACTCCGGACCAGGAAGATGGTCATGAATGCTGCCGGAGACGGTTCCATGTCACCGTTGCAGGAACGTGTCGCAAGCACGGCAGTCGCCTATCAGGAGGCGAATCTCAACGTGCTTGAAGGCAAGTACACTGTGCGGATCGAGAATACGGTCAATACCTCTCCGTCAATTGTCGCCCGGCAGATTGACAATGTATCGATCCAGGGTGATACAACGCTGGATCTTGCCGTTACCTCTCTTCCGGTAGCAACACTCTATCTCGACAGTCTCTACCAGTACATCAGAGGCTTTGGAGGAGCAAACATCCTTCCCTGGCGGCCCGACATGACACCCGCGCAGGTGCAAACGGCTTTCGGCAGCGGTCCCGGGCAGCTGGGCTTCAGCATCCTTCGCCTGCGGGTTCCCTACTCCGGCAATGTCAGCGATTTCAGCGCTCAGGTCCCCACCGCGCAGCTGGCTCAATCGCTTGGAGCGATCGTGTTTGCCTCGCCCTGGACTCCGCCGCCGGCAATGAAAAGCAACAACGACATTGCGGGAGGAACGCTTCTGGAAAGCTCCTATGGTGCATATGCCGCCCACCTGAAGGCATTTGCAGACTACATGGCGAGCAATGGCGTACCGTTGTATGCGGTGTCGCTTCAGAACGAACCGGACGCCAATGTGACGTACGAATCATGCTTCTGGAACGCCAGCCAATTCCTCAACTTTACGAAGATCCATGCCGCGACGATCGGTACCCGGGTCATTATGCCCGAAGCCCTGGGTTTCAATCATGGCTTGTCCGACCCCACGCTAACCGATTCATTGGCCGCCGCAAACGTCGCGATCATCGGAGGACATATTTACGGAGGCGGGCTTGCACCTTACCCTCTGGCCGTGAGCAAGGGAAAAGAAGTCTGGATGACGGAGCATCTGGTCCTTGATACGTCCTGGACGGCGGCCCTGGCAACAGGCAAGGAAATCCACGATTGCATGAACGCGGGGATGAATGCCTACGTCTGGTGGTATACCGTACGGTTCTACGGACCGATCCTTGAAGACGGCACCGTGAGCAAACGCGGTTACGTGATGTCCCAGTTTGCCAGATTCGTCCGGCCCGGGTTCTACAGAATCAAGTGTGATCGAACGCCCCACAGGAATGTCTTCCTTTCGGCCTACAGAGATGGCTCATCCTCCAAGACCGTGATTGTCGCCCTGAACACGGGTACGTCTGCAGTGCAACAGGGTTTCTCGGTGCCAAACGGTGGCATGGCTTCCTTTAGCTCTTACAGGACGTCAATGACCGAAAATTGCGCGGAAGGGGCCGATATCGCGGTAACGAACGGCCGATTCGAGGCAACTCTGGAAGCTTCGAGCATCACGACGTTTATTTCAAAGTGAGAACATGCAGCTGCTTCGGTACATGATCCCTATCGTGCTCGTACTGCTCGCCGCACGGTTGCGCCCATGGTAGACAGCTGTGATTATACACGCACAAAGGAAAATGAAGGGAAATGACATGAAATTGGCACCGGCGGCTCTCTCGTTGAAGGTAGTAGTGCTTGCTGTTCTCGTGGCCACAGTCATGCCTCAGGCCCAGACCCGGGCCCAATCGGACACGATTGAAACGAACGTTCCCGCTCTGAAGAATGTGTATGCCCATGATTTCACCATTGGCTGCCTGTTGTCCTACCGGAATATCGGTTTTTCGACCGATCCTCCCGTGCCGGGCCAGTCAGCTGTGACCACCCCGTACGGCGGATACTTGATCAAGTTTCACATGAACAGCATGTCGCCCGGGAACAACATGAAGGCGATCTATACGATCAACATTTCAGGAAGCGCCGCAGCCTTCGCGGCAGCAACGACGGACGAGGCGAAAGACTCAATTGAAACCCATCCCATCATACGATTCAACGGCGACATTATCGCCCAGCTCAACTGGGCACAGCGGCAAGGCTTCACCTTCAGGGGGCATACGCTCGTCTGGCACGGAAATCAAACGCCGGCGGCATTTTTCCGTTCCGGCTACACGACCAATGGTGCTCGCCTCTCCAAGGACAAGATGACCGCACGGCTGGAGAACTACATCAAAGAGATCATACGAACGATCCACGAGGGATGGCCTGGACTCCTGACCGCCTTCGATGTCGTGAACGAAGCGGTGACGGATGCCGGCGCGGACCGAACCACCGAGAGCGAGTGGTATCTAACGTTCGGGGATAACAGCTACATCATGAAGGCGTTCGAGTTTGCCCGTAAGTACACTGCCCAATACGGCGAGCACCAGATCAAACTGTATTACAATGATTACAACACCTCGATTCCAGCCAAGGCAACCAAAATCGCCCAGATCTGCAGCCCCATCTTCCGCGCGGGATACCTGGATGGCATCGGGATGCAAGAGCACGACGCTACGACCTCCCCGAGCGCGGAGGCATGGATCGCATCGTACAACAAATTCGATACGGTCTGTACTGAAATGTCTGTGACTGAATTGGATGTGAGACCCCTGGGCACTCCGCTCAACGACTCCTTGCTCGCGCTCCAGGCACATCAATACGCCCAGCTGTTTAAATGCTTCGTCGAGCGAAGCTACCGTTCGGGACGGGGAAAGATCATCAATGTTTCCAAGGATGGATTGAATGACTCGA
>JAGDMJ010000409.1 GCA_017860555.1 Bacteroidota bacterium | reverse complement strand
TTCGTAAACCGCAGGTCGTGGGTTCAAGTCCCACCTCCAGCTCATACGAAAAGCCCCAAGCGGTACTTTGGGGCTTCATGGTTTTCGTAGTTGTCGGTTCCCGTCCCACGCCAGAGGCGTGGGACGAGGCTCGTCCCGTCCGATGGACGGGACGGCAACCCCGACCTCCAGCTCAAATTCTGGTTGTTTTGGCCACTTCTCCCGGCCGTGGTTCATTGGAAAAATGGGAGTGAGTGCCCAAAATAGTGCCCAAACTTTTCCGACCTCCCGCACTCTCCTTTAGCACTCCATCCCCGCTACCTGAAAGGTAAGTATCACATGTTCCTCTCAAAGCGGGATGGGATTTGGACACTCTTTTTCACGGATGAAACCGGAAAGCGCCGGAAGTGCTCGACGGGAGAGCACACCAAGCCGGAGGCCCTTGCGTTTGTCAAGCGGTTTGACGCGCAGGAGAGAGAACGAAAGCGAACGCTGAAGCTTTCCTTGAGGATCCCTGGCGCAAGGTAGAAAAGCCACGACCGCCGGGGGTGCTCCCGGTATTCTTCACAAGGGAAGAATGCAAAACCGTACGGGTGACCATCGCAGACCGGGATTTCCGGGACCTCGTAACCATGGCAGCTCTTACGCTGTAGCCGACTGTTCTGCCGCCGAATCGAATTTCCCTATCGCTTGAACGGTCCTCTTCCCGCAATGTCGTTGATTAGCCCTCGGACTGGAACCGTTCCACCTATAGAATTGGAAGGTAACCAGCACGTGCGGGCATGCTGCTCTGGGGCATCGGCTAGGGCCATAACAGGGGAAGACAAGTTGGAATATTGACTTTGAATCCGTATGAGCGTACATTGCCGCCACACGCGCGCTCGAAATGCAGGTCTTTCTCTCGGTGAGGCGCCGATGACCCTTCCAATGCCATTCTCCCCGACGCCTTGCCAAGCTGTCCTCTCTCAAATGGCTTCATGAGTTGTACAGGTTCTCTCAGAATCAGTGTTGGTGCTTCAGGGATTCGTTTGTAGACTGTCATAGCGCAGGAGGTCACCATGGAGACAGGTTGGCTTGGGTCGCTAGCGGTCGTCCTCTTGATTCCCACGTGCCGCACAATCATTCACCTACTACTCGTAAGTAGGACCATCACTCGTTTCTTCAAAACGCTGAACCGGCATGATGTGTCGAAGTTCACATCCATCTCGTCGAGTGACGGGGTGTTTGTCTATCTCGGTAGAATACCGCCAAGTGGAACCAACAAGGGGTAGGCGGCCATCGAAAAGTGGATAGGAGTGCTCTTGAGCATTTTCCAGCAGTCAATTTCGGAATCCAGAATTTCTGTTTCGGTTTTTATTTCTTCCGCAAGGATGAGAATGAGCCGGCAAGAGGCTCTAATCTGGCCGTTGTGCACGATGCTGTTCAACTTTCGAACTGAAGCGAAAGCACGGGCCAGAACAGTGGTATGATGTTTGTTGGCCCAATTAGGTTCTTCAATCTGGTCATGGTGAAAGATTTCGTATTTGATTTCGGTGAAATCCTCAGGCTTGATTGGGCTGTGGCTGAGTCCGAACACGGGTCGGCGAGTCCATAACGAGCCAGAACCACTCAGAAGCTTTCCCCTTCGAGGACGGTCAGCTATGACAATTAGCCCCTGTCCGCTTGTGCGTTGCTTCCGCCCACTGATCATCAGACGAGGCGCAAGAAGCCTGAGTCAGACATCCTGAGAGAAACGATCGTGAAACCCATCAAGACCTTTATCGCATTGCCGAACCTTCCCCCCGCACTCCACAGACTCCGGGATCTATCATTGAATCTCCGCTGGTCATGGCACCATGACACTGTGGAGCTCTTCCGCCGCCTTGATGACACATTGTGGGAGGAGACAAAGCACAACCCCGTCCGCATGCTCGGGATGATAGACCAACGAAAACTTGAAACTTCGGCGCGGGATGAAGGGTTTCTTGCTCACCTCGACCGTGTAGCGGCGGATCTGGACCTGTATCTCGCAGCGAAAGGGACGTGGTTTCAGAAGAAGGCGGATCCCGGGAAAACGCTGCAGGTCGCATATTTCTCGGCTGAATTCGGCGTTACTGAATGCCTTTCAATCTTTGCTGGGGGACTGGGTGTATTGGCTGGCGACCATCTGAAGTCCGCGAGCGATCTTGGTGTGCCACTCGTAGGGCTTGGACTTCTCTATCAGGAGGGATACTTCAGACAATACCTAAACGAAGCCGGATGGCAGCAGGAGACCTACGAAGACAACGACTTCCACACGTTGCCGTTGACGCTACAATGCCGGCAGGATGGTGTTCCACATAGAGTCACGGTTTCGTTACCTGGCCGGGATGTCGTTGCGCAGATCTGGCGAGCGCAGGTTGGGCGTATTCCTCTCTACCTGCTTGACACAAATATCGCTGAGAATGAGCCGGCCGATCGCGATATCACCGATCAGTTGTACGGCGGGGATATTGAGATGCGCATCAAGCAGGAGATTGTACTGGGTATAGGAGGATACCGGGCTCTTCGGGAACTCGGGCTAAAGCCGGATGTCTATCATATGAATGAAGGCCACTCGGCGTTTCTATCCCTCGAGCAAATGAGACAGCTGATGTCCACGCACGGACTCACTCTTGAGGAGGCACGTGAAGCCGCAGTGCCAAGTCTCATTTTCACAACCCACACGCCGGTTGGGGCAGGACATGACTATTTCCCCGCCGATCTGATAGAGCGCTACTTCGGCGGGTACTACACCGCGATGGGATTTACCCGAAAGACTTTTCTGGCGCTCGGTCGGCAAAACGCGGGGGATGACGGGGAGAAATTCTGCATGACAATACTTGCCCTGCGTCTCTCCGGGCACAGCAATGCTGTCAGCCAACTTCACGGGGAAGTGTCACGCAACATGTGGAAAGACCTGTGGCCCGGTGTGCCGACCGAAGAGATTCCGATTGATCACGTGACCAATGGAGTGCACTTCCAATCATGGATTTCAAGGGAGATGAAGGAACTGTATGATCGTTATCTGGGCCCGCGCTGGCGGGAAGAGGTTGCCGATCAAACAGTCTGGAAGCTTGCGGACAACATTGCCTCCACGGAGCTGTGGCGCACCCATGAACGGCGCCGCGAACGGCTCGTCAGCTTCACCCGCCGGCGGCTTCGCGATCAACTGAAACAACGAGGTGCTTCACAGTCAGCGGTCGAAATGGCAAATGATGTTCTCGAGCCTGAGGCGCTGACCATTGCGTTTGCGAGGCGGTTCGCGACGTATAAGCGGGCCACGCTTCTTTTCCGTGATCCGGACAGGCTTGCCCGGATTCTCAACAATCCGGAGCGACCGGTCCAAGTCATATTTGCTGGCAAGGCTCATCCCCGCGATGACGCCGGCAAGGGGCTGATCAAGCAGATCATCGACATCGCCAGGCAGGAGCGATTCCGTCACCGCATCGTGTTCCTGGAGGACTACGACACCGCCGTGGCTCGCTCCCTTCTCCAGGGCGCCGATGTGTGGCTGAATACGCCAATCCGCCTGCAGGAGGCAAGCGGCACAAGTGGGATGAAAGCTTCAGCAAATGGAGTCCTCAACCTGAGCATCCTGGACGGGTGGTGGGATGAGGCATACACCCCGGAAGTGGGTTGGGCCATCGGCAGGAGGGAGGTCTATGCGGACACCAACTACCAGGACCAAGTG
>JAGDMJ010000408.1 GCA_017860555.1 Bacteroidota bacterium | reverse complement strand
ACGCGTCTTGACGCTGGCGGGGAGGATTCCCTTGACTTCTATTTTCAAGTGGGGACACTAGCCCGAGAACGCGATGTGAATGTGAGACTAAGTTGGAGTGCAAATGCCGACGATCGGGACGCGCACATGTTCAAGACTACTGTGTACGCTGCAGGGGGATACTGGGAACATCAGAAGACCCCAGGGGCGATTCCGCTGTATAGTGTCCATGCTGTCAACAGTAAGGTCGTTTGGGCTGCTGGCTCCACCGCGTTTCCGGTGCCTGAGGTCCTAAGAACCATTGACGGCGGTGAGAACTGGGCTGTGGTGAATGGTAACCTTCCGCCTGACACTCCGGTTTTTTGTGTTTGGGCTGTCGACTCGATCCGTGCCTGGATTGGCGATGGGAGGGGACGCATCTTCGCGACCGTTGATGGGGGAGTGTCCTGGACGCAACAGACTTACCCTGCAACGCAAAGCACCTTCATTGATGCGTTCTGGTTCTTCGATGCTGCTAACGGCTACGCCTTGGGTGATCCCGGAAGGGGAGTCAAGTTCGTGGTCCTCCAGACGACAGACGGCGGAGCAACCTGGACACACATGCCCAATGAGCCCGCTGCGCTGGCGGGATCGTACGGGGTTTTCAACGAATTCTTCTGTACCGACAGACAACACATCTGGTTTGGAACATCCAATGCGCTGGTTTGGCGCTCGAGCGATGCGGGGGGCACATGGTCGTCGGCAACGATAGGAAGTGGTCTGGTGACTGCTCTGGCAATGCGTGATGATTCAGTGGGCATCTTGTGCTCAGGAGCACTTTGGGGCGCGCCCGAACCGACGGTTTTCGCCCGAACTACAGACGGGGGCGCCACGTGGCAGTTGATGCCAGGTGTAAAACCGGACAAGGGAATAGCGGCCGCATTTCCAGTGGGTTCACAGGATGCGTGGGTGGCGGGACTCAAGACGGTAGCTTGCTCGCGTGACAATGGTGCAACCTGGACGGTGCAACCAACTGATCCATTCTCTGGGTCTATCATGGCGATATCATTCTACGATTCCGCAAACGGGTGGATGGTCACCCAAGGGGGGGAGATCCTCCGGTATCACCCTGTCAGCACAGAAGTTGTTCCGGCAGTTCAAGCCAATGAAGGATTGCCATCCCGGGCGACGCTTGAGCAGAATTATCCGAACCCATTCAATCCGAGAACAGTAGTCAGTAGTCAGTTGCCCGTAGCCAGTGATGTGAGGCTGGTCGTGTATGATATCATCGGACGCGAAGTGGCGGTGTTGGTCAATGAGCGACGGGCAGCTGGAATTTACCAGGACAGTTTTGATGGGAGCGGGTTTGCCAGCGGGGTGTACCTGTGCAGATTGATCGCGGGGAGTTACGCGCAGACCCGGAAAATGGTGCTGACGAAATAATTTCGGGCTCTACGGCCCGCGCTACGACACGGTTGCAGCATCGGCGAATGACCGGGAATGCGCAATAGCGCGGGCAATGTAATCGGCGTCCCTTGCCACGCCGTGAATCATCGCTGATGACAAGGAATAGAGGAAACGCAGACCCACGAAGTACAAGCCGGGTTCCTTCGCGACTACGCCGCGTTCCTGCTCCGGTTCTCCGTGTGCGAAGACCGGCAGGTCGATCCACGAATGGCCGGGAAGAAATCCCGTGCACCACACCACGTTTGCCACATCCAGAACTCTCCCGTCTTCAAGCAGGGGCTTTCCGTTACGTACGCCAACCACCCGCGGAGCCCGCTCGATCCCTGCTCCCGCCAGGTCGGCAGGCTTGATGCGGATAAGCGTATCCCCCTTCCCAAAGACGTTCTGACGTACCTTTCGTCCCATCGGCGTGTTCACCGTCAGGATGCGGTGGAAGACGACACGGAACAGGAAATGTACCAAAAAGAGCCGGGACACAATGCCGTTGATACGGAACGGTATGTGACCGACATCCCTTCCCGCAAGCCACGTCTTGTGCGAGCGCGATGCGTCAAGAGCGATCTCGGCACCTGAGTTGCCGGCTCCAACAACAAGGACATCCCCGTCCTGCAGCTGCGAAGGCCTGCGATACTCCACGGAATGAAGCTGCCTGATGCCGGGATCCAACTCCTGCGCAAACGATGGGACGCGGGGGCATTGAAAACTCGACATTGCCACAACCACATTTTCCGCGATAATCGAGCGGTTACCGGAAGACACGACAAACTTGCCGTCACGCTTTGAGAGCCTGTCCACCGTTACCCCGGTTCGGACGGGCAGGTCGAAATGACGCGCGTAAGATTCCAGGTAGTCGGCCATCTCATTCTTCGAAGGAAATGAGTATGGGTCGGCCGGGAACGGCATCCCCACAAGGCTGTCATATATTGCCGGCGTGAACAGATGGAGCGAGTCCCAGCGCTTGCGCCAGCTGTCCCCGACTCTCTCCTGTGCCTCCAGAATAACGAACGGAACGTTCCGTTCCTTCAGACAATATCCGACCGAGAGCCCCGCCTGACCACCGCCAATGACGACGGTATTGACGAATTCCGTAATGCCTTCCCCGGCTTCCATCCCCTTTCCTCCTGTATCTGTTCACTCCAACGGAACAAATCTTGCAGGGATTTTGTGCCGGCGGGGCGTTCCCGGACGTTTTTGAGTTCGCAGAAGCAAGACACGAAGCGTGCAAGCGGCGCCTCTACTTACTTGTTGGCACCGTACGTTACAGCAGACGACAGCAGGATTCGTGCTACTTCCTCCGGGGCGGTGAGAATTGCTTCGTGTCCTGTCACGATCTCGTGGTACTCCCAGCCGCGATCTTGTGCCTTCCGGGCAAACGGCGCAAACACAGGTGTGGTTGGTCCACCTATGCAGTGGATGAACATACGCGGGAGCGCGGCACTTGATGCATTGCCGGGCGGCACGGGCTCGTCGTATGTGGCCATCGGGTGTGGAGTCATTCTTTTCAGGTACCACTCTGCCATTCCAGGGTCGGTAATGCCAAGGAGGGTGGGAGAGGGAGGAGAACGGAGTCCTTTGTCCGCTTCGTCAGCTTCAATCTCGGCTCGCATTTTGGGTGGCCACAGCTCGCGCTCAGTTTGTCCTTCTTCGGGAACATACGCATCAAGGTACACAAGGAGTCTCAGCCGTTCGGGCACCTTTGATGCGACGCCGGTGATGACCATCCCCGCATAACTGTGACCAACCAGGATCACATCGGAGAGATCCTCGTAAAACAGCAGGTTGGCGATGTCCGTGATGTGTGTCGTCAGGTTGATACCGCACTTCAGCAGGTGGGACCGGTCGCCGACGCCTGTGAGCGTAGGAGCATAGACTTCATGTCCCGCGGCGCGCAGCAGCGGCGCCACCTTTTTCCAGCACCAGCCTCCCGATCCGGTGCCGTGAACAAGAACAATGCATGCCATGGGATCCTCCTCTGAAGCTCAGTCCCAGCGCCAGGTACTGCTTCCGTACATGGGTGAGTGCAAAGTACGTTCCACGGAACACAAAAACAACTTACTTGAAGGTCACCTGGAGGACATTTACCCTGCACATCTCAGGACTGCCGAGAAGGTTCCTTTCTCCTCTCTTCTATCCTCACTTCACCGCGAGCCGCCCTCACGTTCCTGGCTGTTCTCTTCCGGATATTTCTCCGCGTATTCCGACGGCGTCATCCCGAACCGTTCTTTGAACGCCTGCCCGAAATGAGA
>JAGDMJ010000407.1 GCA_017860555.1 Bacteroidota bacterium | reverse complement strand
TGCTATTCGGGAGCGCTCGAGCTCAACGGGCGGCTGATGAGCGTGGAGGAAGTCATGGAAGAAGTCCTGCGTGACCGCCCGTTCTACGAATCCTCCGAAGGAGGCGTGACACTCACTGGAGGAGAACCTTCGCTGCAGCATGAGTTCACTCGTGGCATCCTGACTCGCTGCAAAGAACGAGGCATTCACACGGCGATCGAAACCTGCGGGGAGATTAGCTGGACCATGATCGAGTCGCTCCTGCCTTTGATCGACCTGGTGATGATGGACATCAAGCTGGTCACCCCGGAGAAACATCTGGAAGCAACCGGCAGGTCTAACGAGCGAATCATGGCAAACGCCCGCAACCTCGCGCGGACCGCAAAACCACTCATCTTCCGCACCCCCATCGTTCCAACTGTGAACGATTCAGATGAGGAATTTGGAAAAATCGTGTCGTTTGTGAAGGAGTTGACCACGCTGCATTCAGGTTCCAAAATCACCTACGAACTGCTACCGTTCCACCAGCTGGCAACCGACAAGTATGCCGCAGTTGGAATGGAGTACGCCGCTGCAACACTCGCTCCGCCTCCCAGGGTGCGGATGCGGGAACTCACGGATATTGCAGAAAGGGTTGGCATCCATGTTCGCACCCGCTGAAATCAATTACAACGAACGCATCGACCTCATACGTCGGACGAAGATGCGGCACACCGAAGAGAAATGGCAAGTGCTGGGGCACATGGACATGGACGATCACGGCTTCATCCTTCCTCCCGCTGAACGCCGGAAGGTGGTCACCGTCACGAGCGGCTCCGGTTTCACGATGACCGATGCCCTCTTCAAGGATTTTATTCCGAAGAGCAATCATCCGAGCGGCGGTTTCTTCGGCGCGCGCGCCAACGGGGAAAACTACCGGGCTCTGCTCGAAATGCATCCCACGATCATCGATCCCATGAGCTCCCTCGCCGGAGGGTACATGGTGAATTTCCTTTCCTATCGCGCTCCGGCGTGGAACCCCGATCTCGACTATTCCCACCTGGCGAAGGATCAGGACCTCTACAAGCTCCACCCCGGCATTGGCGCGGTTCAGCATTTCTGCCAGGACATGACCATCGGCTTCGGACTCGGGTGGGGAGGGATCCTCAGGAATATCCGCCACTTCCGGACCGTCAATACTGACGAAGAGGCCCAGGAGCTCTATGATGGCCTGGAGCATTTTGTTCTGGGAATTCAGAACTGGATCGGGCGCCATGCCGAGAAAGCGAGGGGCATGGCAGAGGCGGAGACACGCCCGCAGTTCCGGCGGAACCTGCTCGAGATGGCGGAGATCAATGAGCGCCTGGTGCATGAGACTCCCAAAACGTTCCGCGAAGCCCTGCAATGGACCCTCTGGTATCAACTGGCGGGAAAAATGTACAATATGGGTGGATCGCTGGGAAGGATCGATCAGTTCCTCTATCCGTTCTACAAACGTGACAAGCAGGAGGGCCGATTGACAGACGAAGAGGCCATCTTCCACCTGGCCTGTCACTTTGTAATGGACACGAGTTACACCCAACTCGGCGGCCCTGATGCTGAGGGCAATGACACGACGAACGATCTCTCATACCTCGTGCTCGAAGCAGTGCACAGGCTGAAGGTTCCAGTCAATGTCGGCGTCAGCGTGGGACGCAACGTGGATCCCAACCTCCTTCGCCGCGGCATCGAGATCATGTTCGAAGACAGAACCGGCATACCAAAGTTCCTCGGTGTGGACCAGACCAGTATCGGCTTCGCGCGCAACGGGTACCCCATCGAACTGGGGCGAGAACGTGCCTATTCGGGTTGCCACTGGTGTGCCATCCCGGGACGAGAGTACACGGTGAACGATTGTGTGAAGGTCAACCTGGCAGCGGTGTTCAATGTGGCTCTGAGGGAACTGGTGTCCGGCACCCCGGCGCAGGAACGTTCTCCGGAGAATCTCTGGCAGCTTTTTGAGCGACACCTGCATCGTAGCGTCGAGGTCATTGCCGAAGGACTGGACTTTCACATCGACCATATGTGGCAGGTCTTTCCCGAACTCCATCTTGACCTTCTTTGTCGCGGACCGATCGAACGGGGCCGCGACGCATCCCACGGCGGAGTGGAGTTCTACAACCTCTGCGTGGATGCGGCGGGCCTTGCCACGGTCGCCGACTCGTTCGCGGCAATCGAGCAACGCGTCTTCTGCGAAAGACGTCTGACCTGGGACCAACTCATGAGTCATCTTGACGCCAATTGGGCCGGGACCGACGGGGAACGGGCCAGGCAGATGATGAAGAGCATCCCACGTTATGGTTCGGGTGGGTCGCGGGCCGATGAATATGCAGGCAGGATTGCCGGGACGTTCACGCGCTTCGTCAAAGAAAAGCCGACCCCCCACGGATTCAACATGATTCCAGGCCTCTTTTCATGGGCCGCGCACCTGCTGATGGGCCGCGACGTTGGACCGACGCCCAACGGCCGGCATAGTGGTGATCCGATTTCCCACGGGCCGAATCCCGAACCGGGGTTCCGCAAAGATGGCGCCCCTACGGCGCTCGCGCTAGCGGTGGCCGCCGTCCAGCCCGGCTACGGCAACACCGCCCCTATGCAATTGGAACTCGATCCGGGAATCTCCAGAGACGAAGAGGACCGGGAAAAGGTGATCACATTGATCAGGACGCACATGGATCTGGGCGGGACACAGATCAACCTGAACATCGTCGATAGGGAAACGATCCTGGAAGCTCACAAGGATCCCAGCAAATTTCCCGACCTGATCGTCAGGGTCACCGGGTTTAGCGCATACTTCGCGAGCCTGTCTCCGGAGATGCGGCAGGTGGTGGTGGACAGGATACTGGCACAGTAGATCGGGGGCACCCCTCCACATTTCACAGATCGGGCATCAGAACTTGACATCTGATGCCTGAGGATCTTTCAGGCAGGCACGGCATTCCACCTACATTATGTGTACGCTTATGCCCACTCCTCGGGAGAAGTTCCTTTCCTTCGTCGGTGACCCCACAGGGGCATGCCCGGTGATCTCCCCTTTTCTGCCTAACCAGGAAGTCATCAGGGACACTCTCCGGCTCCTCCGCCTCTCCCCGGCCAACAATCCAATCACAGACGAAGTCAGCGTAGCCCGGGAACTTGGTTATGAACCCATGTTCATGACCGATTGCTCAGGATTGATCTTTCCCTGGGCGATTGACGAATCCCTTTCGTCTGGTGAAGTCGTTGCGCGAGTGATACATACGCGAAAAGGAGCATGGATCCGCCACTCCCCGCGAGAAGAACCGGCATGGAGCGATGCCACCGGTTGCGCTGTGCAATCCCGGGAGGATCATGACATGCTGGTCACGGTCTGCGAAGAAGTCGCCGACCGCGAGGAGGGGATCAGAACCTACTTCCGCGCCTGGCGCCGAAACGTCGGCGAGGACGGAGTCATCGTCATCGGCCATCCCCATTGCTCATGGCTGGGAAGCCAGATCAGCCCCTCTGCGATTTTCTACCAGTGGAATGATTTCCCGGATGTGTACCGCAGAAGCATGGATGCCGTCTGTGAAGCGTCCCTTTTTGTCATGTCCATCGCGATGGAGGAGAAAATCGACTTCATGAGCGATTCGAGCTACGGCCTGGAGATGACCTCTCCGGAGCTTTTTCAGGTCATGGACCTTCCCTACATCCGGCGATTCTC
>JAGDMJ010000406.1 GCA_017860555.1 Bacteroidota bacterium | reverse complement strand
AGATGACGATGGCGTCACCGCCCAGGTTTCGGAACGTGCACGTTCCGATGAGTGTGTTGTGGCAACCCGTGATCACGATACCACGGCCGCGGGTGCATTCGAAAGTAATACCGCGCAACGTGAGGGACCGTACGCTGTCCATAATTATGAGGGGCTGCTCCAGCAGCGAAACCCTGATGTCCCCTTCTGACGGCGGGGAGGGGGGCCAGAAGTACATGACCCCGGCACGGCGGTCGAGATACCATTCTCCTGGTGTATCAAGCTCTTCCAGGATGTTGAGGAAACGGAATCGCTGGTTCTTTGTATAGCCGTAACCATGGTGCGGTTCGGCAAGTGTCAGCTCGTGCTTGACCGTGTCGATAGAGCTCACCTTCTGGTATGTATCACTCCAGTCAAATGTCCAGTAGCCATGGACAAACACCTCATTGTCCTTTGACCAGCGAGACGGGCGGTTGTCTCCATACACGATCCTGCCGTAATGCCGTCCGATTGGCACTCCATCGAACCGCTTCTCCCGCTCCAATCCATCGTGGAATCGCTTGGGGCCGCTCTGGGGCACATCCGCAATAAGCAGCCACCCTTCATTGGGCCACCGGGACGGTGTCATCCTCTTTCCGCGAAAGAAAAGCTCAAGCGGGGGGCCGCCCCGGGGAGTGATCTGACCGAAATCCGAAATGCGAGCGGCGCGCAGGTCGACCTGAATGATGTTGGGAACTGCCGCCGGGCTCAATCGTGCGGTGACAGAGGAGTCTGCTATCCGCCGCCACCCGCCAACCGCGGTTCCTCCGATCAGGCACGCCTCTTCTTCGGGATATGATTGCCAGACAACCGGTCTTCCCGGGCTACCCGAATCGCGCCTGTCAAATTGGAGGCTCCGCTCAAGCTGGTAGGTCCCGCTCCGGAGGAACACGGTCACGTCGCCACCAGCCTCTTCGTTGCGAAGGACGTTGCGCACGGCGTCTCGTGCACGCTCCAGGGTAGCGAAAGGCCCATCGCTCTTCTTCTGATTGGGGGATGCAAGTTTTCCGGACCAATTGTCCTGTCCGTTGGGGGAGACGTAGAAGACGCGGGCGGGGGATTGAGCGTTGATCATATACGAGCAAAGGGGTATTGCGATCAACAATCCAGCAAGAAACTTCGGAGTATTCATGGCTTTTCGATTGAGGAATGGTCTTGCTTTTTTCCGTAATTTTGGCTTCTCTCTCAGCGAAGCGGTAGAGCGGATGTCGGGAAGTCTGACGGGCCGACCAGGGGTTGGCTTCGGCTCGTCGCAGCCGCCTCAATATACACACTTTTTCAAGAAAATAATGGTACTATGTCCCCATGACATCCCGTGAACGTGTCCTCACCACTTTCCATCATGCGGAACCTGACCGGGTACCCATTGACTACCTCGCCAATCCGGGGATTGATGCCAGGTTGAAGAAGCATTTTGGGCTGTGCGAAACCGACGATGAAGGCTTGCGACAGGTCTTGGGGGTTGACTTCCTGGAAGTCGCAGCGCCCTACATCGGTCCCAAATTGCATCCGGACATTCCCGGGAGGAAGATCGACCTCTGGGGCATTCGCACGCGCTGGATCGAGCATGGGACGGGTGGCTATTGGGACTACTGCGACTTTCCGCTGCAGGATGCCGATGAAGAGCAGGTTGCGGCGTGGCCAATGCCCTCCCCGGACGATTTCGATTATGAAGCGCTCGTGCAACAGTGCCGCGACATGCGACAGTACTGCCTGATGGTGGGAAACCCCGGCCTGGCGGACATGATCAACACCACCAGCATGATTCGGACGATGGATCGCGTGCTCATGGATCTGATGGTGGATGATTCCGCGTGCTTGCTGTTTATGGACAGGAAGAATGCCTTGCAGCTCGAGGTCGTTCGCCGCTCGCTTGAAGCGGCAAAAGGGATGATCGATGTGCTCTGGCTTGGTGAAGACCTGGGAACCCAGGCGGGGCCGATGGTGAGCCTGGACTTGTTCAGGAAACATTTGCGGCCACGGCATCAGGTGTTCGTTGACCTTGGAAAGGAATTCGATATTCCCGTCATGATTCACTCCTGTGGCTCCAGCAGCTGGGCGTTTGACGACTTCATTGAAATGGGGATCAGCGTCATCGACACGTTGCAGCCGGAGGCTGCGAACATGGCTCCTTCATATCTGAAGGATCGGTACGGCCGTGCTCTTGCATTCCACGGGTGCATGTCCACCGCGGGCGTCATTGTGACAGGGTCGTCGGAGGAGGCGGTACGAGGGGCCAGGGATCTTCTTGAGGTAATGATGCCGGGAGGAGGATATGCGTTCTCGCCGACGCACCTTCTTCAGGATAACACCCCGACGGAGAACGTGGTTGCCGTGTACGAGGCCGTGCATCGCTACGGAAAGTACGGCGGCAGGCGATGAGAAAACTCGCCGATACGGCATTGAGGCAGGAGGTCCTGGCGGGGGTGACGACGTTCGTCACCATGGCCTATATCATCATTGTGAACCCCGCGATCCTCGAAGCTGCGGGTATCCCGAGGGAAGCATCGGTGACGGCCACGATACTGGCGGCTGCGTTGGGCACGCTGATGATGGGGTTATACGCGAGGCGTCCATTTGCGGTGGCGCCGTTGATGGGAGAGAACGCATTCATCGCGTACACCGTTGTCAACCTCCTCGGGTTTTCATGGCAGGTTGCGCTCGGGGCGGTGTTTCTGAGCGGTGTCCTTTTCATTGTGCTGACGCTTGTCGGCGCGCGCGCGTACGCGGCAGAGGCGATCCCGCATTCCTTGAAGGTCAGTTTTGCAGTGGGGATCGGATTGTTTCTTGCATTCATTGGTCTGAACGAAACGGGCATGGTCGTCCTCGGAGTGGCTGGCGCTCCCGTGCGTGCGGGGGATTTTCGTGATCCCGCTGTGCTGCTCGCGTCCGGCGGACTTCTCTTGATCGTCTGGATGATGATGCGGAACGTGCGGGGCGCGATCATCATCGGCATCGGGGCTGTGACATTGGCCGCGATGCTCGCCGGGGAGGCGCGCCTTCCCGATCGGCTGGTGAGCATGCCGGCAAGTCTTGCACCAATTGCGTTGCAGCTGGACATTCCCGGTGCGTTGCGGTGGGAGATGATGCCGGTTCTTCTCACCGTGTTCGTGATGGTATTTGTGGATACGCTGGCAACGTTGTTCGGGCTCTCGGTGCGTGCGGGAATGCTCGATGAGAAAGGGAACCTTCCGCAGATCGAGCGGCCGATGTTGACCGATGCGGTGGCGACTGCTGCAGCGGCGCTGTTGGGCACCACGACGACGGGGGCGTACATTGAGTCGGCGGCGGGCATCGCTTCGGGAGGGAGGACGGGTCTCACCTCCGTGGTGGTGGCGCTGCTCTTTCTCCTTTCGCTCTTTTTCACGCCGCTGTTCACGGCAGTGCCGGCATGCGCGTACGGGCCGGCACTCATCGTCGTGGGGTTGTTGATGCTGGAGCCGGTGCGCAAGCTCCCGTTTGAGGACTACACCGAGTTGGTACCCGCGTTCATCACCATTATCTTGATGGTCTTCACGTTCAATATCGGCGTTGGCATGACCGCGGGCTTCGTCGCATATCCGCTTCTGAAGTTGCTAGCCGGCCGGTGGCGGGAGGTTCCGGGTGGGATGTGGTTTCTGGGGCTTCTCTCGCTCGGTTTCTTCCTTTTTTCCCCCCATTGAATTCCA
>JAGDMJ010000405.1 GCA_017860555.1 Bacteroidota bacterium | reverse complement strand
CTGCTGACCTTGTCCAGCGCCTCGGCCGGTAGCCAGCGGTTCTCGCGCTGGATTTCGAGCAGCACCTGGATCAGCGAACTCGCGTCTGCCGGGTGATTGTCGATAATCTGATCGATCCTGTCGTTTTCCATCTCCAATTCCCCTAAACCCGAAATGTTTGAGCAGGTCCTCGTTCAAACGCTGACGGACGCTGACTGGCACTGACGCACGCTGACCTGTTAGCCCAGTCAGCGTGCAAAGCTCGATGGGGACTTCGGATGCTGTTCTCTGCGCACTTCCGAGGCAAACGCCGCCGAAATTCCGGGATGGCTGCCGGCGGCGTTTGCCTCGGAAGTGCGCAGAAAACAAGCCAGCGCCGCTGGCGCTGGCCCTTTTCAAGGGCATCCGAAGTCCCCCCATCGAGCTTTGCCCGTGTAAGTCGGCGTAAGTCCGCGTTCAAATTTTGCAGAGCGTCAATTAATCCCATCGACGTGTCATATATTTCAGGTGTGTACAACGTGGCCTCACGCCGCGACGAACCGTTTTTGCGATGCGTCGAATTTCGTCAATCCCTGCTTTGCTGAGCTGTTCAGGCAGCGCGACACTTCCGACGGGGTCAATCCCAGCGCGTCCGAGAGCTCTCCCGTCGAGCGCGGCTTTTCCCGCAAAAGCGCCAGAATCCCGCTGATGGACACCTTCTCGACTATCAATTCCTGGAACAGCCTGTTGATCTCTTCCGATGCGAAATATTCGGCGTACTCTTCCGCCGAGTTCAGCCGCACCCTCATTCTCTCCCGTTCCACCAGCCTGATGTACGGCACCAGCCGGGTGGCCGCGTCCAGCCTTAATTTCAGGGCATCCTCGCTGACACCCTCCCCCTTGCCGAGGCGTCCCAGTTCCCGGAGCTTCTTTGAGAAATCATTCATCACTTCGGCGAACTTGATCCCTTCCCCGGCCGATACCTGCTCAATCCTCAGCCGCTCGGGACTTATCCCGATATGTCCGAGGAGTTTTTTGCAGATCTGGACCATGGCGAAGGCGTGGTGATTGCCGTCCGTAATGTAGTGGCATTCGTTCAGATGACACCCGCCGATAAACACCCCGTCCATCCCGTTTGAGAAAGCACGGAGTACAAATGCCAGGTCGACTCGTCCGCTGCACATGATGCGGATAAGTTTGATGTCGGTTGCGTATTGTTGTCTGGAGACTCCAGCCAGGTCGGCAGCGCCGTACGCTCACCAATTGCAGACAAAGCCCAGAATTCTCGGCTTAAACGTCAGGCCTGTACTCATCCTTTCTCACCTCCTTTCACGCGACGAATTCAGTGGGCGCCGCCGCGTCGATTTGATCCATGATCGCTTCATCCGTGTAGTGCTTCAGAACGATGGCGCCGGTCGCGCACTTCGTGTTGCAGAGGCCGTCCCCCTTGCACAGGACCGGGTTCACCGTGGCCTTCTTGCCCTGCGGCGTCTCGTGGAACGAGATGGCCCCGTAGGTGCAAGCAGTGATGCACGCACCGCAGGAGACACACTTCGATTCGTCGACTTCGCAGACGGAACCGGAAGCGGTGACGGTATCGTGTGAAAGCAGCGTCAAAGCGCGGCCTGCGGCTCCATAGGCCTGGCTGACTGCTTCGGTCAGGTGCTTGGGGTAGTGCGCGGTCCCGCACAGGAAGACCCCTTCCGCACCGAAGTCGACGGGGCGCAGCTTGACGTGCGCTTCCTGGAAGAAGCCGTCCGGGTTCAGCGTGACTTTGAACTGCGCGGCAACCTCCTTGCTTCCGGCCGAGGGAACGACCGCGGCGGCCAGCGCGAGCGTGTCGGCGTCGATCCCGAGCTCTGTTCCTAAAACGGGATCGTTCACCGTCACTCGCAGGACGCTCCGGCCGTTCTCCTCGACCGCCTCCACCTGAGGCTTTTCATTCGCCCCATAGCGGATAAACCTGACGTCTTTGTCGGATGCTTCGCGATAGAAGTCCTCCCGGAACCCATAGGTCCGAATGTCGCGGAAGAGGACGTAGATGTCCATCGCGGGATTCAGCTCTTTCAGCTTCAGGGCGTTCTTGATCGAGTGGCTGCAGCAGATGCGCGCGCAGTAATTCCTGTCCTCCTGCCTGCAGCCCACGCACTGGATCATCACCGTGGTTTGAGCGTTGACGACCTTGTCGTTGCGCGCAGCGAGTTGCTCTTCCAGCTCGAGCTGCGTCAGAACATTTTCATTCTGTCCGTACAGGTACTCCGTGGGCTTATATTCATCCGCACCGGTGGCGATGATGGTTGCCCCATGCTTGATCTCCGAGACCATGCCTCGGCTCCTGACTCTGGTCACAAAATTGCCGACATAGCCGGTGGCTTCTACGATCGCCGTGTCCGTGTGGACGTGGACCAGCGGGTGCTGATAGACCTTTTTCTCCAGATCACGCAGATAAGCCGGAACGTCGAGGCCCTCGAGGGTGTAGTGGATTCTGCGGGCAATGCCGCCGAGTTCCGGCTCTTTCTCGATGATATAGACCTCGTGCCCCTGGTTTGCGACGCTCAGCGCTGCGGTCATGCCTGAAAGGCCCCCGCCAACCACCAGGGCTTTCTTGTTCACAGGCAGATCGAATTCCTGCAGCGGCTCGAGATGAGCCGCGCGCGCCACCGCCATCCGGATGATGTCTTTTGCCTTCCGGGTGGCATCCTCTTTTTCTTTGGAGTGCACCCAGGAGCAGTGCTCCCGGATATTGGCCATGTCGTAGAAATATTGGTTGATGCCCGCTTCGCGCAGCGTGTCGCGGAAGAGCGGCTCGTGCGTGCGCGGGGTGCAGGCGGCGACAACCACGCGGTTCAGCCCCTTTTCGCGGATCGAATTCGACAGGCGCTGTGCCGCGTCTGTCGAACAGATGAACAGGCTTTCCTCGGCGTGAGCCACGTTGGGGAGGCTCAGAGCGTATTGAACGGTCCCGGGAACATCGACCACTCTTCCGATATTCGCGCCGCAGTGGCACACGTAAACGCCGACTTTGGGCTCTTCCTTCGAGACATCCCGTTCAGGCGGATAGATCCTCTCCTTTGCCAGCTTGCCGCGGCGGTAGCCCAGGAGCTCGCCGCACTGGGAACCGGCGCCGCTCGCGGTTACAACCGATTCGGGAATATCGATAGGACCCTGGAAAGCGCCGCTGATGTAGATTCCGGGCCGCGAGGTTTGCATCGGGTTCGTCGAATTGATCTGGCAGAAGCCGTGGGAATTCAGCTCAATTCCGAATTGCTTCGCCAAGCTTTCGTAACCGGAAGGGGGATTCAATCCGACCGAAAGCACCACCATGTCGAATTCTTCCTCTTTGACCCCTTCATCCTCAGTGGAGTACCGGATCGTGACGTTCTTGCTGCCCGGGATTTCTCTCCCGATGGATGTGTAGCTCCGGATGAAACGAATGCCCGGGAGCTTTTCCGCTCTTTGATAGAAGCGTTCGAAATCTTTGCCGTAGGAGCGGATGTCGTTGTGGAAGATCGTGCATTCCGCGTCCGCGTCGTGGTCTTTTGTCAGGATCACCTGCTTCTGGGTGTAGGTGCAGCAGACGGCGGAACAGTAGCTCTTCCCGCCCGGAATGACCTGCCGCGAGCCAACGCAGTGGATCCAGGCGATTTTGTGCGGGTGCTTTTTGTCGGTCGTGCGGCGGATCTCGCCTTCGTACGGGCCTGTGGCGCACAGCAGCCGCTCGTAGTCCAGGCTGGTGACGACGTT
>JAGDMJ010000404.1 GCA_017860555.1 Bacteroidota bacterium | reverse complement strand
AGCTGCCCGGAGGTCACCATCTCCATTCCAATGGCCAACCTCTTGACCGGCCGTCGCACGAACATCCAGATGAAGGCTCCCGACACCAGGCCGATGAGAAGCACCGCGCCCATCGAGAGCACAAGAAGCTGCCTCGTGTTCTGCTCCAGTCCATGATCCACCTGAGCGAGGCTCATCTTCACATCAAGCACCCCCAGGATGGTTTTCTTGGCTTCGTGGGCGTGACAGGCCGCATCCGAACACTGCGCTTCGTTGCGGATGGGCGTGATCAGCCCGAGCACACGCTCCCCTCCCGGATCTGCAAATATCCGGGTGAGCGTCCTGTTGCTGGCGTGTGGGTTTTCCAAGCCGACGGAGTGACAGCTGACGCATGCCTCCGCGTTCATGTCCACCTGGGTGGAGAGATCGGCGGGGTTCGTTCCGAATGCTACGACCCCCTGTTTGTTGTAGATCCTGATCCCTGCGATGCCGGGCTCACCCCCCACTGAGGCAATAATCTGATGCACATCCTCTTTCTGGTTGAGCATCATGCTGTGGCGCGTCGAGCGAGCGATCATGTCGCTCACTCGCACCGCACTCTGGACCACATGATCCATCAGGTTCGATTGCTGTACCCGGATGGATGCGAATGTCAGTGCCGCCAGGATTAGGGTCTGCACTGTCACGGTGACCAGGAAGAGCTTGAACGCGATGGTGTGTGTAAATTTCACCTACAACTCCGGAGAAGCTGCGGATTCAATACACACTTGAGTTCACAAATCATGCCATTTGGCCAGTTTTTTCTTTGCCGAAATGAGGGTCTTTTCAGCAATATTGAGGATCATCCCGCCAAAAAACTTCACAATTCTTACATCTAGGAAACTTCTGTTGCATTTTTAAGCAATAAGAAAGGGACACTCGTCTAGCGCGAATGCCCCTTCTTCAGGACTATGCTATGGCCGATAGATATCCTACTTCGCCACCACAGCTCTCAATGCCCTGGAACGGTGGGAAGACTCTGCCACCTCCGCCTGTTCTTCAACCTCATGATGCGACTTCTCTCCAAAGACTTTGAAGTTCTTCGCTATGTAGGCAAATGCAACGAACCCGAAGGCAGCCAGCCCGAGCGTGATAAAGAGCTCCTGCCAGCTTGGGATGTACGTACGGGTTGGCCACTGCTCCATGCTGGTGATCGCGGTGTTCAGGCGGTTCGCCACAAACCCGAAGAGGACGAATACCGCGGCATAGAAAAGCCCCCTCTTGCTGTTGCGCACCTTCGTGAAGAGGAGCAAGGTCAGAGGCAGGATGACCCCCAGGATGATCTCGAGGGCGAACATGCCGCTCTGGTACGTCGGCTCGAAGACGTATTTGAGCGCATCCCGATTCATGAGATCCTGAAACCTGACCGTGAAAAAGAGTGCCAGCACGACCACGAGCACTTTGGCCAGTTCACTCAACAACGGAAGTTCCACTTCCCTGCCGAAGGCTCTCGAGGAAAGGAACGACTCAAAAATGGTCATCGCCAGTCCGGCTCCAACGCATGAGATGATGAAGAGGAAAGGAATGATGTTGGAGTACCAGAGTGGATGCATCCGCCCCGGGATGATCAGGAAGAGCGATCCAAGCGACGATTGATGAAGTGTCGAGAGGATCACCCCCGTGATCACAAGCGGGATGGTGATTGCCTTGACGATCTTCAGCGGTTTCTCGAGATTGAAGCGCTCGAAGATCACCGGGCTGAATTCCAGCGCAAGCACGGTCGTGTAGAGCATCACGCACCAGGCAACTTCAAACATCACCGAGTGGGTATTCCACATGATCATGGCGTGCCAAATGGCCCAGGGACGCCCGAGGTCCGCCATCAGCCCTGCGATGACGAGCAGATAGCCGAGGAAGGCCGTCAGGATCGTCGGGCGCAGGATCGGCCTGAAGCGTTCAATGTTGAAGACGTATACCGTCGCGGCGATCGTGAATCCGCCGGCGGCGAGTCCGACTCCCACCAGGATATCGAAACCGATCCAGAGCCCCCAGGGGAATGTGTCCGCAAGGTTGGTTGTGGCGCCGAGGCCGAGGGCATATCGTTGCACGAGCGCCACAAGGCCGATGCCCATAATCGCAAAGGCGACAGTCTTCCAGAACGTGAGTTTGAATTTCATAGCTATGACCTTTCATGATGCGATGTGTCGCTTGCCTTTCGCCGTTCCTCGGCTTCGAACCGGGCAACGTCGGTGCGCCGGGAGGTGATCCAGTGAATGCCGAACAGCATGATGCCGGCGGCAACCGTATACTTCGGGATCTGCGACAGGACGCGCCAGGAAAGTTCCGGGATTGGTTCCTTCGGCAGATTCATCGGGAAACCGAGCTGTTCGAACGGAATGCCGGAAATGTACATGACCGATGTGCCCCCCGCTTCCGTGAGCCCGTAAATGTAGTCCACATACTGCCCCGGGTTTTCATCAATCCGCTTGCGCGCTTCCTTGATCAACTCATCCCGGTCGCCAAACGTCGTTGCTTCGAACTGGCAGGCTTCCGAGCAGGCGGTCTGGCCGCCGGCGGCGACGCGCTCGTAGCACATGCGGCACTTCTGGATGCGCGGAGTCAGGCTTCCCCATTCGTAACGAGGTACCTCATAGGGGCAGGCCTGCATGCAGTAGCGGCACCCGATGCATTTCGATTCGTCATACAGCACTGCGCCAGTGTCCATCTTGGTGAACGCTCCCACCAGGCAGGCAGAGACGCAGGTGGGTTGGTTGCAGTGCATGCAGAGGCGACGGACGAACGTCTGATCGTCGTTGCGCGACTCCACCACGGTGTAGTGCGTCGCCGAAAGTGCCGTTGCCTCTTCCTCCGGAAGGTTATTCGCCGCGGCGCAGGCCCGCTCGCATTCGCGGCAACCCACGCATTTGGTGATATCGATGAGCAATCCACGCGACTGTGACATATCATTCTCCTCTTACTGATTGGATCGTGTTGATACACTTTTCCCCGCGCCACCTTCCTGATCAAGGAACTGGTGCTGAAACTGCGTCCATGCCCCTCCATCATACTGCTTCAGAAGCCCGGTCATGACCTCGCCCCCATCCTGGACGAGGGCAAACGCGCCGTGCCCTTCGAGCGAGCCGAAAAACTCCCGGGCAGCTTCCGTCTGCTCCCGCAGCCATTGCATGGCCTGCCCGCCCACCATTCCTTCGACGTTCTTCTCGGCCTGAATTTTCATCAGCCAGCCACGTCCGTACGGATCCGTGGCAGCCAGTGCCGGAGCACGAAGCACATCAGGATTCACCGACACGACCTTTCCCGAGACCGGGGGAGCAAGCCTGATGGTCTTCCCCCCATTTTCCAGCGTGATGCCCCGGGCTTCCGTGCTCACCTGAGCCCCCGTGGAAGGTATGGCGAGACTTTCGACCGCACCGAGGAACTTCGCTAGAAATTCATCAAGCCCGACGGTGACGGTTCCCTGCGGATCTTCCTTTGACCAGGTATGATTAGCACGCAGCCGTATCCCTTCCGGGACGGGCTGGAGCGTTTGCCCGAGACTCATCAGGCGTTCCGCCACGAGTTGGGCGGCCTTCCGTGTTCTGTTCCGGTGGACGAAATGATCGACCGTGAGGAACAGCGTCAGTGTCGCAAGCACGAAGAGGACTGTCATTTCAGATCTCCATACATGTGGGTTGTTTATGCTTCAGTCAGAAAAAACTCTTTGGTCACCTTCTTCCACTCCTCGTCCGAGCAG
>JAGDMJ010000403.1 GCA_017860555.1 Bacteroidota bacterium | reverse complement strand
GTGTACAGCGCCATTAACCCTACATCCACCGCGGCAGGGACAACCGCTTCGGCGAACGTTTGGACGGGAGGGGAGAACTGCGGGAGAATGGTCACATCGACGATCCCTTTGTCGCGCGGTGCATTGAAGGTGAATCCCCTGTCGCTGTCCACGGTGATGCGAAATCCCCCCGCGCTCCCGGTTTCCTTCTGCTTTTTCGCTGTAAACTCGTTGAAGGTCGTGCGGTATGCCCGAATCGCGTCTTCATAGCGCGCCTTCAACGTGATGTCGGTCCCTGCAAGGTTCATTACCGCCAACTGGTACGCCGAAGCCGGCGAGAACCGCGCCAGGGTGAGACCCGCTCGCTCTTGCTCTGTTTTCCGGTTGCGAAGGTCTTCGTTGAGCTTCAGCCCGTATTCTTCAATGTTCTTCTGGACCAGCTTTCTTGCCGCATCGTCTTCCTCCATCCAGGCCGCCAGGCGCTCGTCACGGTACCCTTCCCGCTCGTCTTTGTTCATTCCTTTGGTGGGGTCATCGCGTTCCTTCCATCGAGTAGCCAGGTCCGCCATGTGCTGCTCCCACTGATCCTTTGCATACGCATCCCGCTGCGCCTCGGTTTCTGCAACGCTCGGGACCTTGACCATCTGCCCCGCGGCCATGACCCCTACCCTCGGCACGATGAGGACCGCTGCAATCCATGCAACGAGCGAGATGAGGAAAGAGACGCCGGACCTCCGGGTCAGCGTGGAGAACAAAAGTCCGAACGAGAGCACACACGTGAAAAAGAGCAGGGAAATCCCCAGGAGTACGCCAAGCTTCATCCAGTGCAGGAATTCCATCGGCACCCCTGCCACCATAACACAGAGAATGCTGAGGAGGACAGGAATTGTCAGGGGTCCGACCAGCCCGAGCCAGGAACCCACGAATTTTGCCGCGAGATACTGCACGCGGGGGATGGGGTTGGAGAAGGTGAGCTGCAGCGTGCCATGCTCCCGCTCTCCGTTGATCGCATCATACGAAAAGAGGATGGCAAAGAGTGAAAGCACGATCTGCACGATGAACGCGAAATCCACCGACCGGAAAACGGCAAAGATCGGGTCGTCCGAGTAGGAGCTGTTCTGCAGTTTGGCAGGCTGGAAGGAGCTGATCCGCGAGTACCGGCCGATGTCGTTGTTGGTCCCGGTCACGAAGACCTGCATCACGTCCGGCCGCCGGTAGGCTTGTCCGTTTGCCGACATCCATGTGGGCTGTTCACGCATTTCCTGCTCGTTCAGTTGCCGGGCGGTTTCATATTGCCTCATGGCCGCGTTGTATTCCTGCACGCCGATGATCACGCTCAGCAGCATGAGACCGGCGCACACGGCGAACGTGGCCGGAAATTTCGGGCTGAGGAGGATCGCTTTGAGTTCCTTCCGTACCATGATTCCGAACATGTTACCCTCGTGTTAAGCTCAGAAGACAAATAGTTTTTCCCACAGATAAGCACATGGTCTCTACGAGACGAAAAGCCGTCTTGACCGACTCTTCTCCCCTGTGTTCATCGGCGGCTACAGGGACCGCACTTCCCTCCGGTGCTAGCGCACATCGTATCGGAGAAACGCAACATAGGCGACGACAAACAAGGCCAGGTTAAACCCCGCAAGCAACAACAGATCCAACAGCGCCTGGGGGAAAACGTCGGCGAACGTCATGGGCACATAGTGAAACTCGGGGAGCTCATGAGCATCGATGGGCTTCGGCTTTTCCCCCGTGTCGTTTGTCACCTTGAAGACGATCATGTTTCCTCCCGGGTTCATCCCGGTCTTCGCGAGCATAAACTTGCCGTACTCCACCTGGTACCCCTCGGTTGCGTTGTGATAGTGCTCTTTCAGGACAAGGGACGTTCCTGCGAGCCGGGTGGCAGCCAGGGAAAACGTCGCCGTGGGAGAGATCCGGGCAAGTCCAAACGCAAGCCGTTCCTGTATGGCCTGCCGGTTCTCACGCTCCTCGTTGAGCCGCGCCGAGAACTCCCGCATTTTCTTGTCGCGCTCATCGGCCTGCGTCTGCATGAACTTGTGGAACTCATCCATCATTTTCTGGGGATCCCCGAGGGCCGTCGGCTTGAAATTCGACAGGCCGTTGCGGTCCTCCGTCCAGAGCTGGGCGCTGAAGTGAGCCTTTTTCGATCCGATCTCGTCCACGGTGGGAACATCCACGGCCCTGCCGGCGATCAACACCGCCGTGCGCGGTATGATGAGCACGGCGAAGATCCAGGCGACAATAAGAAAGAGAAATGAATTGGAGGTCCGGACGGTCAGGGACGAAACGGCAACCGAGAGCGTCAGGAAGACGCCGCAGTACAGCATCCCGGCCAGCACGATCAGCCCCAGACGCATCCAATCGTCCGTCGTGAAGGGGACATTCATCAGCGGGAGCAGAAGCCCCCCGACGGCGATGGGAAGAAGGAGCGGAACGACCAGGCCAAGGAAGGAGCCGATAAGCTTCCCGGTGATGAAGAGATGTCGCGGCACGGCATTTGCCAGCGCCAGCCGCAGCGTCCCTCGCTCCTTTTCCCCGTTCACGGAATCATAGGCGAAAAGTATGGCCAGGAGCGAAAGAACGATCTGGAACGTGAAATCCAGGTCCAGGAACCTGAACGTGGCAAAGAGAGGATCCTCGCTGTAGCGGCTGTCGGTGGCGGTGAGCTCACCGCGGCCCCGAACCTCTGTCGTCCGGCCGATGTCGTTGGCGACCCCCCTGACGAGGGAGGCGAGCGGCTGGGGTGGAAGGAAGATCCTGAACTGTCGCACGCTCAGCCAGTCGGTCAACCCTTCCAGCTGATGAACGTTTTCGGTCTTCGCAGCTTCGTACTGCGCCGCATCAGCCTGGTAGCTGCGCGCACCCACGTAGAACGAGAGGATGATCAGCACCGCGCAGATGCCGAACGTGGCGGCGAATTTCGTGGACCCGATGATGTCCCGGAGTTCTTTTTCAATGATGAAACGTAGCATGGTTTCTCCCGTACCTGATCAGGCAACTTGCCCTATGTGGCCAGCCATGTGTTGCATGTAGAGCTGCTCGAGGTTCTCTCCCACCAGATCTGATGCCGCACGCTGCATCACCAGCCTTCCTTTGCTCATGATCCCAACCACGTCGGCCACTTCTTTTGCCCGAAAGATATCGTGCGTCGACATGAGGATCGCCTTCCCCTCGTCGCGCAGGGAGCCGAGCAGCCGGATGAACTCGAATCCCGCCTGGGGATCCAGCCCGGACGTGGGTTCATCCAGCAGGATCGCCGGAGCGTCTTTGAGAATCGCGATGGCGATGCCGCACTTCTGACGCATCCCTTTGGAAAAGCCTTTCAGCTTCTTGTCATGCGCTTCCTCCTGGAGCCCTACGCGGAGCAGCACGTCTCGAAAATCCTTGCGCGTGTAATCGTGCTTGCCAGCCAGGTGGGCAAAGTACTCCAGGTTCTGAATCGCGGAAAAAGTGGTATAGAGCATCACGTTTTCCGAGACGAACGCGATCTTTTCCTTTGCCTTCAGCGGATCTTTGTGCGTGACAATCCCGTCCACGCGCGCCTCTCCTTCGGTCGGTTCCAGGAAATTCAGGAAGAGGTTGATGGTGGTGGTCTTCCCTGCGCCGTTGCCCCCGAGCATGGCGTAGATCTGTCCGGGATAGACGGCAAAGGTGATGCGGTCCAGCGCCAGAACGCCGTCTTCGTAACGCTTGCTCAGGTTGACGGCTTCGAACATGGG
>JAGDMJ010000402.1 GCA_017860555.1 Bacteroidota bacterium | reverse complement strand
ATTTTGTGACATATCTTTTTACCTCTGTCATTGGATTGTCCTGAGGCCATGGCTTCCCAGGGGGCAATACCCAAGAATTGCCTTGCTTTTCTCCCCCCCAAAACCTAAACTAGACCGTTCAATTCTCCACCCTCCCGTCATTTCTCAGGAAGCATCATTACACAACAATTACGCTCACCAATGTAAGAGCTCAATCATGTCCGCCATTTCTCTGACGTTTGTGGATTGGCTGATCATTGCCATATACTTCACCTTTGTGCTGGGGATTGGGTTCTATCTGAAGAAATACACCAGGAATCAGGAAGACTTTTTCATGGCTGGCAGGAAAAACAGCTCCTGGGTGGCCGGATTGGCCTTCCTTTCCGCGAATCTTGGCGCTCTGGAACTGCTCGGGATGACCGGCAATACGTTCAAGTACGGTATGTCCGTTGCCCACTTCTACTGGATCGGAGCGATTCCGGCGATGCTGTTCCTCGGCATCTACATGATGCCGTTCTACTTCAGCAGCCGCATTCATTCCGTCCCCGGCTATCTCAAGCTCCGGTTCGACGAAAAGACGCGAGTCCTGAACGGCATTTCTTTTGCCGTGATGACGCTGCTGGTCTCCGGCATCAACCTCTACGCGATGGCGCTGGTGCTGCACACCTTCCTTGGCTGGAACTGGGACGTCAGCATGTGGGTATCCGCAGTCACGGTGATGGTGTATGTCGGGCTCAGCGGCCTCATGTCGGCGATCTTCACGGAGATCATCCAATTTTTCCTGATCTGGTTCGGCCTCTTTCTGGTCTCCGCCCTGGGGATCATTGAGATCGGCGGTCTGGACAAAGTGTTCGCGAACCTTGAGCCTTCGCTCAGGACGCTCTGGTCGACTACGTCGGACCCTTCACAGAACGGCATGCTGATCTCCTGGGCAGGGATCGTCCTGGGATTGGGCTTCGTGCTTTCCTTCGGATATTGGACGACCGATTTCCTCGTCGTGCAGAGAGCATTCTCGGCGAAGGACTTGCGCTCTGCCCGGATGACGCCGATCACCGCCTCCTTCTTCAAGATGGGCATCCCGTTCCTGGTGATCGTTGCAGGGCTTGTGGCGATCATCCTCTCGCGGGACCCATCGAGCGGGTTCGCGCTCTTGAGCGACCAGGGGCAGGTCAATTATGATTCCGCCCTGCCGCTTCTGATCGCACGCTACTACCCGAACGGATTGATCGGTTTGGGCGTCACGGCGCTCCTGGCCGGCTTCATGGCAGGACAGGCGGGCAATGTCAGCGCGTTCAACACGGTCTGGACGTATGATATTTACCGTTCCGTCATCAACAGGAAGGCGTCCGACGAACATCTCCTCTGGATGGGGCGCGTGGCAACGGTCGTCGGTGTGGCCGTCAGCCTCGTGACGGCATACTGGGCGAAGAGTTTCCCGAGCATCATGGATTACATGCAGGCGATCTTTTCCTGGGTGAACGCCCCGCTGTTCGCCACGATGCTCCTCGGGATGTTCGTCCGATGGATCACTCCCAACGGCGCATTCTGGGGACTCATCGCCGGGATGGGCTCGTCGTTTACCCTGTTCCTCGCCGTGAAGTACAACTGGATTGATGCGACCACACTCACGTTGTCCAATACCGCGAGCGATATGGCCGCCAACTTCTGGCGCGCATGGTGGGCCTGGCTCATCTGTTTTGTGTTGACGATTGTCATCAGTCTTTTTACCAAGCGCAAGCCGGATGAAGAACTCGTTGGCCTCGTGAAAGGCCTTACGCCTGAAGTTGATACCGGGCATATACCTTATTACCGGAAACCTGGCTTTTATGCGATCCTCTCGTTGATCGTGCTCGTTGCGTTGAACATATACTTCTGGTAAGAAAGAGACCTCGCCATGGCAAATGAACCTAAGGAAATGAAATCCATCTGGTATCTGGTCGGTCTCATGTTGCTCGTGATGGGAGCGATCATCACGATTTCGGGAATCTACCATCTGGCCAATCCCTCCGAGGTGAGAACGGTGCTGGCGGATCTGCATCCCGATTTCTGGTGGGGGCTGGTGATGCTCTCAGTGGGTGCGGTCTTCTTCTTCGGCGGAAAGAAATGGGGACATTGACCTTACCCAGGGTGCAATCCATTGCGACCGAATTCCGGAACCGGTTCGGCCGCGCCCCGCTTGTCGTTCGCTCACCCGGGCGCGTAAACCTGATCGGAGAACATACCGACTATAACGAAGGGTTTGTGCTGCCGGGTGCCATCGACAAAGAGATTATCCTTGCCGTCGGGTCCCGTGATGACAGGACATGCCGCATGGTGGCCGCAGACCTGGGACAGACATTCGAAACATCGCTTGACGCGCTCGCGCGCTCCCACCTTGGATGGCCAAACTACCTGCTGGGGGTGGTGGATCAACTCCAGAAAGGAGGGATCCAGATGCGCGGCTTCGAGTGCGTGTTCGGCGGCGACATTCCGATCGGCTCGGGCATGTCGTCATCGGCTGCTCTGGAAGCGGGATTTCTCTACGGGCTGAACGAATTGCATGGCCTGAGCCTGGATCGGCTCCGGATGGCCCGGCTCGCACAACGCTCGGAGAATGAGTTCGTCGGCCTGCGATGCGGCATCATGGATCAGTTCACCAATCTGTTCGGCCATGAAGGATCGGTGATCCTGCTTGACTGCCGGTCTCTGCAGTATGAATATGTTCCGTTCACGCGGAACGATATCCGGATCGTGTTGTGCGACACGCAGGTGAAGCACGAGCTGGCCTCGTCGGAGTATAATGTGCGGCGGGCCCAGTGCGAGGCCGGAGTGGATTTGATCAGGAAGCATGAACCGTCCGTGCACAGCCTGCGCGATATCCCGCGCGGGCTGCTCGATGAGCACCGCCGGGAGATGGAACCGATCGTCTACACGCGATGTGCCTATGTCATCAGTGAGAATGAGCGGGTACTGTCGGGGTGCGACGATCTTCGCCGCGATGACCTTGAAGCCTTTGGCGGCAAGATGATTCAATCCCACGAAGGCCTCCGGGATGAATACCAGGTCAGCTGCGCGGAACTGGATGTGCTCGTGGAAGCCGCGCTCGGTGTGGATGGCGTCTATGGTGCGCGCATGATGGGGGGAGGCTTTGGAGGATGTACCATCAACCTGGTGCGCGAGGATCACATCCAGGAGTTCTCCGGCACAGTGGCCGATTCTTTCAAGAACATGTTCGGCAAAGCCCCGAAGATCTACCTCAGCAGGATCTCCGGAGGAACAGGGATCGTCAACCTTGATGCCCGTGGATGACCGCGCCTTTCTGGACACGCCGCACCGGCGATTCAACGCCCTGACCGGATCCTGGGTTCTGGTATCCCCTCACCGCGCCCGGCGCCCATGGCAGGGCCAAGTGGAATTACCGCCGCAGGAAGAACGCCCGCAATACGACCCCGCATGTTATCTCTGTCCCGGCAATGCCCGCGCGGGACAGCAGCGCAATCCTGCCTACGTTTCGACCTTCGTATTCGATAACGACTTCAGCGCCCTCCTTCCCGACACGCCCGAATCGCACCACGAATCTGATCGGCTCCTGATCGCCCGGGGGGAGAGGGGGATCTGCCGGGTCATCTGTTTTTCCCCCCGGCATGATCTGACGCTTGCGGAAATGGGGCACGAGGATGTCCGCCGCGTGGTCGAGGTGTGGACAGCAGAGTACGGGCGCCTCGGCGGCATTCCTTTCATCAATCACGTGCAGATCTTCGAGAACAAAGGGCAGATGATGGGGTGCA
>JAGDMJ010000401.1 GCA_017860555.1 Bacteroidota bacterium | reverse complement strand
GCCCGCTTGACCAGCCGCTGGCAGTCATCGAACGTCCCCGTGATCTCCAGGGCTGTCACATGTTCCCCGGCGGTGGTCAGCTGCAATTCCTGGAGGGGCGAGATTCTTCCAGACGGGTAGAGCAGGACGACCGAGATGCCATCGACGCCACGGAAGCCATGGGCGACGGCGCTTCCCGTGTCTCCCGATGTTGCGACCAGGACGGTGGAGGGGGCACGATCGTTTCTGTGAAGGTAGGCCATGGTGCGCGCCATGAACCGTGCCCCGAAGTCTTTGAACGCAAGGGTCGGACCATGAAAGAGTTCCAACACTGCAGTCCGTTCGTCAAGCCTTCGAAGCGGTGCGGGGAATGTGATCGATTCCTCAATGATGCGCCGGATCGCAAGGTCCGGGATTTCTCCATCCAGCAGCAGGTGCGCCGCATGAAATGCGATGTCCTGGAACGGCATGCCATGGAGAGACCGGATGAACGTCTTCGGAAAGGAGCCGATTGCCGCCGGCAGATACAATCCGCCATCGTCAGGGCTACCGCGTTCGATGGCCTCGATGAACGAGGCCGACAATCGTGAATTTCTCGTGCTGCAGAGTTTCATCGCCGTCTCACGAAATGATTCTTGCGCCGGCGCTGCTGATGCCCGACACGATCACCGAATGCGGGCATGAGACGCTGTTCAGGATCGATCCCATCGCGATGCCGATCTGGCGGGCTGTTCTTTTCGACTTCGCGAGGGCAAAGACCGACGGGCCGGAACCGGACAGACTACACCCCAGCGCGCCCGCGTCGAGTGCGGCGCTCTTCATATCGGCAAACCCCGGGATCAAATGCCGCCGTGCCGGTTCGGCGATCACATCGTGCAGCGAGCGGCTGATCAGGCCGAAATCTCCGGACATGAGGCCGGCCACAAGTCCGGCCGCGTTCCCGGTCTGTCGAACAACGTCAGAAAGCGGGACAGTCCGGGGAAGCATTTTGCGCGATTCCTTTGTCCGGATTTCCATGTGGGGCCGGACGATGACGCACCACATTGGAGCGGAGATGGGGATTTGCACAATATCCAGGGGGTCATAGCCACGCACCAGGATGAAGCCGCCCCAGAGGGATGGAGAGAGGTTGTCCACGTGCACGCCACCGCTGGCGATCTTCTCGCCATGGAGGGCGAATGTCAATATCTCTTCCTTTGAGAGGCCGGCCCCGAGAAGCGCATTGCACGCCACCGCGGCGGCGACGGCGCTTGCCGCGCTCGAACCGATGCCGGATCCTGCCGGAAGGCCTTTGCGGATCTCAATCTCGACACCCCGCCGGACTCTGCAGTGTTTCAGCATTTCAATGACCGGGGCGCCCGCGGTGTTTCTTGCCGGGTTCATGGGAAGAGTCGAAGTGCACCCGCTTATCCGTCGGATGGTCACATCCTTTCCCCGGCTGAATCGCACGGTGACCTTGTCCCCCGGCTCATCGAGGGCGAAGCCCATGATGTCGAACCCGCAAGCGACATTGGAGACCGTAGCTGGCGCATACGCTGCAACGTCCCGATCCATAGTGACTCCTTCGTAAATGGTATAAAAACAAAAAGACCGACTTCTGTGATGAAGTCGGTCTCCCGGTCGTACAAAAAGGATATGCCGACGTCATCCGTCCATAGTCGAGGGCGTAGTAGTGGTAGTGGTCGGCACTGGCAGACTGCAGTATGACGCGTTGATGTCCATAATTTTAACATACATCTTTGGAGAGGCAAAGTCAAATCCGATGCGCTCGATGTCGCGGGCAGACAGGGCCCGCCGATTTCGTGCGATTCCATCAACATTCGCTTAAACTTTCTGCCCCCCCAACCGGGAATCCTCGAGTTGCCGAACGATCCCGCGAGGGGCTCGAAGGGTTGCCTCTTAGAGGCTTCTGCCGTATATTCCACAAATCAAACAGAGGACATCCCCGTCTCGCCACAATCTCTATTCACCCCGGCTCATGTATGGTCCGTCCCATTTCTCTCAGCGCATGACGAACAGTCGCCATCGGATTTTGCAGTAACGTATTCTGCATCCAACGACAATTTCTAAGGAGGTCGAGCCATGACGAATCTGCTGAAACTCCTGATATGCTTCCTGTTCTTCCCGTCGCTCCTTCTTGCAGGTCCGGTGACGATGGAGAAAGTGAAGTACGGCGGCTGGGACAATTGCATCCGCCTGTCCAACGGCGAAATAGAACTGATCCTGACGACGGACATCGGCCCGCGCGTGATCAGGTGCGGTTTTGTGAAGGGGCAGAATCTGTTTCACGAGTTTCCGGCAGAGCTTGGGAAAAAAGGGGGTAATGAGTGGAGAAGTTATGGCGGTCACCGCCTCTGGCATGCCCCCGAAGAGATTCCGCGGACGTATGCGACGGACAATGAGCCGGTACGGTACGCCTGGGACGGCAAGTCGCTTCAGCTCTTCCAAAAGGTCGAGCCGACCACGGGCATCGAAAAGGAGATCGAGATCATTCTCTCGTCGGACAACCATGTCACGCTGAAGCATCGTATCTTCAACAGGAATCTCTGGGACGTGCAGCTTGCGGCCTGGTGCCTCACGGTGATGGCGCAGAATGGCAGGGCGATATTCCCGCAAGAGCCGTTCCGCCCTCACCCTGATTATGTCCTCCCCGCTCGCCCGCTTGTCCTCTGGCACTATACGAACATGAGCGATCCGCGCTGGAAGTGGGGACCGAAGTACATCCAGCTCACGCAGGATCCAAAAGCAACGACAAAACAGAAGGTCGGTTTGATGGACAAACAGGGATGGGCCGCGTTCGTCCTTAAAGACGATGTCTTCATCAAGTGGTTCTCTTTCAACGAGAACGCCACCTACCCGGACTACGGATGCAATGCCGAGACGTTCACGAACAACGAGTTCATTGAAGTGGAAACACTCAGCCCGCTCGCCACGCTCAAGCCCGGAAGCGGCATTGAACATGTTGAGTATTGGTCTCTGGCCAAAGCCCAGGTCGCCACGGATGAGGCCTCGATCGACGCCGTTCTCCTCCCTCTTGTTGAGCAAATGGCGGACAGGCTAAAGAATCGATAGATCAGAATAAGGGGGGACTCGATATGCTACAAACGACGTTGCTCCATCCAGGAATCCTGAGTGCGCTCGGACGCGCTGGACACGGCTCGCAAGTCCTCATCGCCGACGGGAACTATCCTTTTTCCACGGGTTCTCCGGACTCGGCCGAGAAGGTCTTCCTGAATCTCATGCCGGGCATGGTGAAAGTCACCGATGTACTCGAAGCACTGGTCGACACCATTCCGATCGAGACGGCGGCCGTGATGGTGCCCGACGATCAGGCGGACCAGCCGATCTTCAGCGAGTTCAGGAAGATTCTTCCCAGAGACCTCAAACTCATGAAAATCACCCGGTTTGCATTCTATGATCGCGCCCGGAGCACTGATACAGCGCTGGTCATTGCGACGGGAGAACAGCGGATCTACGCGAATATCCTCCTGACAATTGGAGTACGAACCTCACGCTAATCCTCGCATCTGAAAGGAAAGGCCCAATGCACCGATTGCTGCCAGGAATTCTCTATTCTATCCTAGCGCTCTACACTGTAGCGGCAGTTGCTGCATGGAAGCCGGCGGATGGACCACTGAAAACCCGCTGGACAAAGGAGGTCAACCCCAGCCGGGTGCTCCCGGATTACCCCAGGCCCCAGTTCGTGCGTCGTGACTGGATGAACCTGAACGGCCTCTGGCAGTTCGACACCTCGGCGGCTGATGCGCCGGTACCCC
>JAGDMJ010000400.1 GCA_017860555.1 Bacteroidota bacterium | reverse complement strand
GTTGTTCACCGACATGATGACACCACACGATGCGTCCACCCTGGAGATTTCTTCAATGGCCAGGACATAGCTGATGGTATCCAGCCCCGCTCCTCCCCACTGCTCGGGCACCATCATGCCCATGAAGCCGAGTTCGCCCATGGCCTTGACGGCTTCATAGGGAAACTCTTCTTTCTCGTCCCGCTCGATCGTGCCGGGAGCGAGCTGCTCCTCGGCAAACTTCCTGGCCGTCTCGCGGATAAGCTGTTGGGTTTCCGAAAGGTTGAATTCCATGCATGCTCTTTCTATCGTGCCGGTGCTTTCAGATCGGAATAATCGTAGAAGCCTTTACCGGTCTTTCTGCCGAGGTGCCCTGCGGCCACCATTTTCTTCAAGAGCGGGCAGGGACGGTACTTCGGATCGCCGAGCCCTTCATGCAGGACCCCCATGATGGCCAGGCAAACGTCCAGCCCGATGAAATCCGCCAGCGTGAGCGGGCCCATCGGGTGGTTCATGCCGAGTTTCATCACCTGGTCGATCGCATCAGGCGTCGCCACCCCTTCCATGACGCAGTACATTGCTTCGTTCAGCATGGGCATCAGGATCCGGTTCGAGATGAACCCGGGGTAGTCGTTGACCTCGACCGGGACTTTCCCTAGTTTCTCGCAGGTTCCGTTTATTGCGGCTGCGCACTCGTTGGAGGTGGAAAGCCCACGGACAATTTCCACAAGCTTCATGACCGGAACAGGGTTCATGAAATGCATGCCAATGACCTTGTCCGGGCGGCCGGTGACGGAACCGAGTTCTGTAATGGAGATGGATGAGGTATTTGAGGCAAGAATAGCGTGGGCGGGAGAGGAGGCGTCGACGGTCCGGAAGATCTCATTCTTGATCTTCTGGTTTTCCGTCGCAGCTTCCACAACAAGGTCGGCGGAAGCCACCGCATGTTTGAGATCCGTATCCAGGACGATCCTGGACAGCGCGGCGTCCTTCCCCTCGCCGGTGGTGATTCCTTTCTTGATCTGGCGGTCCAGGTTCGCGCCGATCATGGCGAGCCCCTTTTCCACCAATTCACGTGATATGTCGTTCAGGACAACATCATAGCCGCTCTGCGCGAACGTGTGGGCAATACCATTTCCCATCGTCCCGGCGCCAACGACGGTAACCTTCCTGATTTCCACGGCTCTGTACTGGATTTATGAGTGAGTGCATTGATGGTCAATGGAGTTCGTCGTCCTGACTTCTACAGTTCAGGGTAAGCTCTCGATGCGATAGGACCGGGCAGTGATGCCCCTTCCCTTATGATAATCGTTCCACGATGACCGCGCTCGCCTCCCCCCCTCCGATACAAAGCGTCGCAAGGCCACGCCGGGCACTCCGCTGCTCGAGGGCATGAAGCAACGTCACGAGAATTCTTGCACCGCTCGCACCGAGGGGATGGCCCAGCGCAATCGCTCCTCCGTTCACATTCACCCTGGCGGGATCCAGGCCAGCCAGTTTGTTCACGGCCAGGGCAACCACGGCAAACGCCTCATTGATCTCGAAGAGGTCGATCTCGTCGCGTGTGAGGCGCGCCCGGGCGAGGACTTTCGCAATTGCGTCGGCGGGGGCGGTCGTGAACTGAACAGGGTCTTTCGCGTGGGAGGCGTATGCAACGATGCGGGCAAGAGGCGTGACACCAAGTGCCTGCGCTTTCTGAGCGGATGTAATGACCAGGGCAGCGGCGCCGTCGCTGACCTTGGAGGCATTCGCCGCGGTCACCGTTCCATCTTTGATGAAAGCCGGCTTGAGCTTCGGGATCTTCTCAAAATTCGTCCTGGTGACGTCCTCGTCATCGAGCACGGTCACCGGCTCTCCTTTGGCCCCGCGCACCTCAACACCGATGATCTCTTTGCGGAATCTTCCTTGGCGCTGCGCTTCCTGGGCGCGGGTATAACTCATGATGGCGAATTCGTCCTGCGCCTCGCGTGGCACCTGACACTCGCGGGCGCACATCTCGGCAGCATTGCCCATCAAGAAGTTGTTGTACACGTCGAGCAGGCCGTCCTTGATCAGCGCGTCGACCAATTCGGCGTTGCCCATCCGGTACCCTTCACGTGCCTTTTCCAGCAGATAGGGTGCGTTGGACATGCTTTCCATCCCCCCAGCCACCACCACTTCCGCATCCCCCAGCGCCACCGCCTGGGCCGCTAGCATCACTGCCTTCAGTCCCGAGCCGCACACTTTGTTGACGGTCATGCATTCCACGGCAGTCGGCAACCCGGCGAAGATGGCTGCCTGTCGGGCGGGTGCCTGGCCGACGCCGGCGGAGATCACGTTTCCCATGATGACTTCGTCAACCCGGTCGGGCGGGACGTTAGCCCGGCGAAGCGCCTCCTTGATGGCAATGGCACCCAGGCGCGGAGCCGGGATGGAGCTCAGTGCCCCGCGGAATGCCCCGATCGGCGTCCTGCACCCGCTGGCAATGACAACGTCGTTCATCTGTGAATTTCTCCGGCAATTTCAAAGAACACCATCGTGTGCGTCAACTCGACATCGACTTGAGGAACTCTTTGTTCGATTTCGTCCCGCGCATCTTTTCCAGCATGAACTCCATCGCGTCAACGGTGTTGAACTCCGACAGGAGCTTTCGCAGGATCCAGATGCGATTCAGGTCGTCACCGTCGATCAATAGTTCTTCCTTGCGTGTCCCGGAACGGTTGATGTCCATCGACGGGAAGATGCGCTTGTCGCTCAGCTTCCTGTCGAGGATGATCTCCATGTTGCCGGTTCCCTTGAACTCCTCGAAGATCACCTCATCCATGCGGCTGCCGGTTTCGACGAGGGCGGTTGCCACGATCGTAAGGCTGCCTCCCTCTTCGATGTTACGTGCGGCACCGAAGAAGCGCTTCGGCTTGTGAAGCGCGTTCGCGTCCACGCCGCCCGAAAGGATCTTGCCGGAATGCGGTACCACCGTGTTGTGTGCCCGGGCGAGGCGCGTGATGCTGTCCAGGAGGATGACCACGTCTTTTTTGGCCTCGATCAGGCGTTTGGCCTTCTCCAGCACCATGTCCGAGACCTGCACGTGGCGCTCCGGCGGCTCGTCGAACGTGGAGCTCACCACCTCGGCATTCACCGAGCGCTCCATGTCGGTCACCTCTTCGGGACGCTCATCGATCAGGAGGACGATCAGCTTCACTTCCGGATGGTTCCGGGTGATGCTGTTCGCGATCTTCTGGAGCAGGATGGTCTTCCCTGCCTTGGGCGGCGATACGATCATGCCGCGTTGCCCTTTGCCAATGGGAGCAAGCAGGTCCATGATGCGCATCGCGTACTCGCCGGGCGCTGTCTCCAGCCTGAGCGGAACGTTCGGATAGAGCGGTGTCAGGTTGTCAAACAGGACCCGCTCCCGGATGGTCTCCGGATTCTCGTCGTTGACCGCCTCCACCCGCAGGAGCGCGAAGAACCGCTCCCCCTCCTTGGGAGGACGCACCTGGCCGCTCACGGTGTCGCCTGTCCGCAGGTTGAATTTCTTGATCTGCGACGGGGAGACATAGATGTCGTCGGGCGAAGGGAGATAGTTATAGTCAACCGAGCGCAGGAACCCGTAGCCGTCGGGAAGCACTTCCAGCACCCCGCGGCTGAAGGTCAATCCTCCCTGCTCGGTTTGAGCTTCAAGGATCTTGAAAATCAGTTCCTGCTTTCGCAGATCGCTGTACCCGGAAATGTTTAAGTCCTTCGCGATCTGGTTGAGCTCCGCAATCTTTTTGGACTTGAGCTCTGCAATGTCCATCGCC
>JAGDMJ010000399.1 GCA_017860555.1 Bacteroidota bacterium | reverse complement strand
AAGGAACACTATCGTCGCCGCGAGCATTCGTCTCGTGATTCACTCCAACGGCTGATCGGGATTTTTGGGGATAATCGAATCCGGGCCGGAATCCCGGGAGAGACCGGCCCCGATCCGATTTGGCTGGAGGCTGAGCCTCCGATAGCGGTTTATATCTGGTGGATCTCTCCGGTGTGTTTGTTCTTCCAGTACCCCCTCAGCTGAAGCGGCCAGTTGAATTCAATCGCCCCGGGACGGGGGCAATCATTGGCGCAGCAGCCGCAATACCAGCACTCTTCAGGGTGCAAAATAATCGGCGGTTTGCCTGCCTCAGGATGGGGTATATAGACGTCGATCTGGCATGTTTCTACACAGATATTGCACCCGTCGCAGATCTCCGGGTTGAATATCACCGGATTGTTCGGTGTAGAAATATTTGGAATTGCGAATACTTTTCCCTTAGCCACGTTTCCCTCCGATCATTTCGCCTTGTATACACCCGTGTAGTCTTTGTTGTGGGCTTCGTACTGTTGTTTCATATCGCCCCAGAATTCCTGAGGCCGCTCACCTGTTTTCACTTTATTGTTTTCCAGTTTGATTGTCAGGAACTTGTTCCACTCCGGCGGGTCGATGGCCGGGTAGTCGATTCTCTGGAAATTCAAAGGCATGCTGCTGGCTTTCCGCGCCAGAGAGGCCTGGATGATGATCTTCGCGTATTCCAGCATGTGGGTGTCTTCCAGACTGCGCATCAACTTGTGAGGATCGAGCGCGAACAGGGTGGGCACCGATTCCTGTTCGATCTTCTTCAGGGCATTGAGCCCCGTGTTCAAGAGAGACTCGGTTTTAAACTCGCTGACGTAGTACTGCATAACCCTCGCGATACCGGCGTGCAGCTCTTTCCACTCGACTCCGCTGCTGCGCTTCACCGGAGCATAGACTCTGGCTTTTTCCTTTTCGATCTGATCCCGTGAAAACTTCGACGGACCGATTTCCCGGGCATAGGCCGCGGCTTTGCGCCCCGCATACCTGCCGGTGGAAGCCGCGTGGCTGTGGTCCTCCGGAGCAAACATCTGTGTTCCGGCGGCGTACAGCCCCTCGAGCGATGTCCTCAAATTCCAGTCTACCAGCAGGCCTCCGCCGTAGCCGACGTCCCGCCACTGAGGCAGGCTCTGCCCCTCGATGAACTTGTAGCTCTGGAGCATGTCCCTGCTGATGTCGAATCCCGCTTTGTTGAAGGTGTCGATGATGATCCTTGTCGTGGACTCTTCCCCGAGCATCAGGTTCCAGGTAGCCCTTCTTTCGACATCGGGCATGGACGGAAAGTCGCCGTAGAAAGGCAGCTCATACTCTCCTTTCATGATTCCTTCCCGGATCTTTGCCTCCACTCCCGGGGCCGGCACCATGGCGCCCGCGTCCACCCAACCCTGGATGGGGTAGGGCAGCCGCTTCCCCTTGGCATCGACAAGCGGGACGTTTTCATAGCTCGCATCCCCTGCCCCGCTGTACCACTTGTGCTTCAGGCCCGTCGCGATCATGATCATGCCGGTGCCTTCCATCTTGGTCAGCTCAGCCCCGGCCTTCCAGGCCATGATCGTTCCGTCCCCCGACATTGTGCGGGAGTGCATGTTGGAATACCCGCCCAGTTCCATGCTCATCAGCCAAAGCGAACCGCCTCCCGCCGTGGAAAGGATTGTCGCCTTAGATTTGAAAATCATGAATTCACCGGTACGGTTATTGAGACCGGTAGCCCCGATCACCCGCGCTCCCTGAACTCCGTGCTCGGTCAGCAGACCGGTTCCCATCACACGGTCGAAGATCTGAACGCCGAGGCGTTTGCATTCCCTCTTCAGCGCCGGCTTGAAAGTGCTCCCCCAAACTCGGATTACCACGTTGTTTCGCTTCTCAGGCGGGTTGAAATTCGGCTCCCCCATCTTGGGATCAGGCAGATAGCTGTGGATGGTGCCGTAACGCGGGGAGATCATGAATTTTGTCTTGTCATCCCGGCCTTCAGCGCCGGCATATTCATTCTCCGCATCTCTGATTTTGCCGCCCATCTGCTCCATTTCGAGCAGTGTGTCATAGTCTTCGCGGCATTGGATTTGAATGCCGATGCCGTTTGAGTAAGGGCGGCCGGCCATGTGCTTCGCCCAGTCGTCCGGAGAAACGCGGGAAAGCGGGTTTGCGGGGGCATCACACCAGTGATCGCACCCCGGGCCGCCGGCTCCGCTTCGGACTGTGTCCCCCTTTTCCACCAACGCGACCTTCAGCCCCTGTCTGGCGGCACTGATGGCAGCCCAGCAGCCGGCGATCCCTCCTCCGATCACCAGGACATCGACGTCGATTTCCTGCTCTTCACCGAACCGGATCGGATAGGGCCAACTCGGCGGCTGGCCTTCTTCTCTCAAATAATCATGCCACGTGGTCATTTCGAGACCTCCTTGAAGAAAACATGAATCATTGCATGTCTCGTGCAGATGCAGATGGGTCGGATCATATGAGGATGGGTGGGGAGTAGTCAAGTGCGGGATGAACGATGGCGTGTAGAAGGCCCCTTCCTTCTTCCGCCGACACCGGCATTTACCCGCCGGCGATGGCCCCGATCACCAAAAGAGGCTTCTCCCCCGACAAGACAGCGGCCGGCAACGGCGTATCCGGCGGCTCATTCGAGAAATCCCTTTCGCACGCGAAAAACCGCAGGAACGCGCGCCGTTTTTTCGTGACGTGATCGCGCATCGTCCCCTTGAGCACGGGAAAGCGGGACTCCAGCGCGTCAAGCGCCGCGCCCAATGTGACCGGCGGCCGAACCGGCAGCACCACCTCGCCCTGCACATGAGCAAGGGTCCTGAGATGGAATGGAAGAACCACCCGGATCGTCACCGCATCCTGCATCATCACTCCTACATCCGGAATTACAGCGTTTGAACTTCGACGGACAACACCGGCGGGAGGTTTCGGGCTACGGCAAACCAGGCGTCGCCCGCGTTGGACGAAGCATACACTTGCCCTCCGGTGGTGCCGAAGTAAACACCGCAGGGCTCCAGCGAGTCGACCGCCATCGCGTCACGTAGAACATTGACGTAGCAGTTGCGCTGCGGAAGACCGTTCGACAACGGCTCCCATTCGTTGCCCCCAGTGCGGCTGCGATAAACCCGGAGCCGGGCGTCCGGCGGATAGTGCTCAGAGTCGCTCTTGATCGGCACAACGTAGATCGTCTCCGGTTCATGCGCGTGAACCTCTATAGGAAAGCCGAAGTCCGTGGGAAGGTTTCCACTGATTTCGTGCCACGACTCGCCTGCATCGTCGCTGCGGTTTACATCCCAGTGCTTCTGCATAAAGAGCACATTCGGGCGCGATGGGTGCATTGCGATCCGGTGAACGCAGTGGCCGACATCGGAAGCCGGATCCGGAAGTTCGTACGCTGAAGCCAGGCCCCGGTTCACCGGGCGCCAGGTTTCGCCCCCGTCATCGGTTCGGAACACCCCGGCTGCGGAGATTGCTACGAAGATGCGTTTCGGATTTTTCCGGTCGAGCAGGATTGTGTGCAGGCACATACCACCTGCGCCGGGCTGCCACAAATGACCTTTGGCACCGCGAAGAGACGGCAGTTCCTTCCAGGTGTGCCCACCATCTGTTGTGCGGAACAGAGCCGCATCCTCTGCGCCCGCGTACACCACATCCGGGTTGTCAAGCGAGGGCTCGACATGCCAGATCCGCTTGAATTCCCAGGGGCGCGGCGTCCCGTCGTACCAAAGGTGTTCGCCGACCTCGCCCTCATA
>JAGDMJ010000398.1 GCA_017860555.1 Bacteroidota bacterium | reverse complement strand
TCCTCTCAAAAATCCTGCCACACCTCCGGCGAAACCTTCAACATCTGTTGTAGGAATGCTCCAGAACAGTGCTTTTTTCGCGGGAACCGGAATCGATCCTGACAGGAGATACCCTTCGAACAGCATATGAGTGCTTGCATCTATCTGATTTTTGAGGGTGCTCCCTTTGCCGTCGTAGTAATAAGGGTCGAACCAGTCCACTATATCCGGTTGCTTGTGCTGATGCTCGATGAAACGCTTGATCAATACCGTAGTATCATCCTCGGCAGGGGATAAAGGATAGTCGCCTAAAACCTGAGAGCCGATGCGCCTTTTACTGAAGTCCGCTGCCGGCATGCCGAGGAGGTGATATATGTTTGTCAGGTCCTGGATGAAGTGGGCCATCCAGGCGGCATCCTTTGCAGCCCCTGCGCTGTCGACGGGATTCAATTTGTCCCCCCCGTATAATTTCACCATGGCCATGGCGAGCCTGTCGTAATGAAGTTTGACGTACTTTGGCCCGGAGCCCTTGTTCGTTCCATCGAGAAAGGAATTGTAAACGTGGGCGGAGAAAGGGGCACCGGCTTTTTCATCATCAGGGCCGTCCACATAGTTGAGAATGGCGTCGAGGGACGGGAAAACGGGGCCGGGGTAGGACGGATCGAAACGCAGCGCAGGGTCGTTTTGCAGGGCCTCGTATGCGGCCCGGCACATGGACTGGTGCGTGTTCATGATCTGATCGCCAAGGTCAACGGAAGACCATGGGCAGGCCTTTTGAGGTGCAAGGAAGCTCCATGACATCATGAAGAACAAGGTCATAAGCATCAGGAGAAAGCTTGTCTTGTTTGTGATCACCGTCATATCAGCTCCTTCCCGGGATTTTCTGTTTCTAGGTGAGCTCGGTGCACGGTTTTGATCGTATCATTTCGTCCTGTCCAGTTTCTCGAGGTTCTGCTTCGCCATCTTCCCGGTTTCGCCGCCGGGGTCCAGCGAAGATGCCTTCTCCCAGTCCTGATTCGCTTTTCCATAGTCCCCCAGTTTCTGGGCGAAGACGTAACCCCGCCTCAGGTAGGCTTCGGCGTAATCGGGCTTGAGCCGGATGGCCTCGGAGTAGTCGTTCACGGCCTTCAGACTCTCATCTTTTTTCTCGTAGGCCACCCCCCGGTGGTAATAGGCCGAAGGGGTATTCTTCGTGTTGAGCCTGATAGCCGTGCTGAACCGCTTGATCGCGTCGTCCAGCCGGCCTGCCTTCGCCATCTCGAGGCCTTTATCGATGTAAGCCCCTGCCGCCCGCTCGTAGTCGGCCAAGGCCTCTTTCTTCATCCCCTTTTTCTCGTAGGCGTTTGCCCGGGTGTGATAGGCGGTATCCATCTGGGGCAGGAGCGCGATTGCCCGCGTGCAGTCCGCGATGGCCTCGTCGTATAGCCCTTTCAACGCGTAGGTGCTTGCTCTCGATTCATAGATGGGCGCCATCTTCGGTTCCATCTCTATGGCCTTCGTGAAGTCCTGGATCGCCTGATCATAGAGCTTCATATTCCGGTAGGCGTAGCCGCGATTGATGTAGGCCGTGAGCGAACGCGGATCCAGTTGGATCACTTTTGTGTAATCCGCGATAGCCAGATCGGGCTTGCCCATTTTGTCATAGGCAATAGCGCGGTTAAAGTACGCCCCTGCATTGCCGGGGTTTCGTGCCAGCGCCTTCGTGAAGTCGGTGACGGCTTGATCGTTGAGGCCTTTCTTGAGGTTTTCGAGGCCCCGCTGGTAGTCGGCCATTTCCGCCGGCGGTTCCGAAGCGACGGGACTCACCGTCAGGGTGGCCCCTTTCCTCAAGACTCTCATTTCGATCGGTTTACCGGGGGGAGTCTCCCGGACGATTTTTACAAAATCCTGGGCTGATCGGGTTGGGATGCCGTTGGCCGAGAGAATCACGTCCCCGGTCTGAAGCCCCGCCCGGGCAGCAGGCGAGTCCTGGCCGACATCAGATACCTTGATTCCCCTTGGGACGCCTTCCTCCGAGACATCATCCTTGATGGTAACGCCGATCCAGCCGGCGTTCAACGGTGATACAAAGACCAGGGTCACGAGGACGACAAGGCATGCTGCAAGTCTGGGCATGATGGTATTCCTCCATCAGCGGATGACAGATAAGCTGAAAAAATTCGAAGGGTATTCAGATCAGGGTCTTTCCTGTGCTCTTGTCTTCCTTTCAGCTAGCCAGAGATCAAACCGACATGATCCATATGTCTGGGCCAGAAGTGCCGCAGTGATAGCAATGGTTTCACTGTTAAACCACATGTACGGGAGCGTGATGGCGGAAAGGAGAGCGAAAAACCATAAACCTGCAGGGGCTCCCAAAAAGCGGACCCGGGGGATGGTGATCGATTTCCCCAGGTACAGGACCACGCCGAGTCCGAGGAGCAGCAGGGGTATGATGCTGACAAGCGGATTTCCAGGCAGAAGACGCCTGAGGAATGGATAGGAAACGGCGCACGTCACACCGTATCCCATGAGAATCAAAGGGATTTCATAAAGGATGCCGCGATCATCTTGGAGGAGTTTGAACACGGACATTTCCTGCGCCGGCCTGTAGCGTTTACGAAAGAAGATTCCGGTATTCCCTTGCCACTACTTCCTTGAATATTTTTTCAGCCGTGGTCACTTACCCCCGTCAAAGAGGTGCCTGAATAAAGAACCCGACATCATGAACCACCCACCTTACCGCCGCACGCCACCAATAGGAGGACACCCGAATGTACTGCCTTGTGCAGGACAGTCTTCGTATTACTTCGTCGAGCGCTTCCAGGTTGACCAGCCGTGAGTGATGTCGGGCTTCTCTTTGCTGCTTTTCCCCGGCGTCCACCACACGGACCGCACTCGGAATGTGTTCCCGTCGATGACCTCGAGCCACACATAACCGTCACGGCCGCAGCAAAATCCCGGCACGTCTTTGAAACCGCCCTCGAATTTCGTTCCGTCGCCTTTGATCGTCCCCTGGTTCTTGTAGCTCCCATTCGTTCCGGTCATGCTGTAGCTGGACGTACCTCCCGTGATCGTGATCACGTCGGCGCCCGGTCTCTCCTGCCTCCAGGTCCCTGAGATGTTGTAGATGCGCGGGGCCGCTGGACCGTCCGTCTTCGTTCCCGTCACCCGGGTCCGGTTCTGGTTGTAACCCTCGATGCTCCGCCCGTCCTCCGAGAGGGTGAGGTCATCATACCAGGGCCCGCCCTTCTTCGGGTCTTTGGCCCATTCCATTTTGACCGTCCTCTTCTGCGCATCCACGATCCGCCACGTTCCCTTCTGGCCGGTGGCCGCTGAAAAGGTCCCGTTTTCGTTGATGGTCAGGGTGGTGCCGCTGAACCACTTCCAGTTGCCCTTGATCTGCTGTTTCAGTCGCTGTTCCCTCTCCCTTGCGGTCCCGATCGGGGAGGCAGGAGCACCTTCAAAGCGTCCCGAGCCAGCGACGACGCAGATCAGCATCCTGTCCTTGTCCTCCACGAAGGTGCAATTGGGCGGACATTTGACGCAGACCTGTTCGGAGCCCTGCAGGCGGAAAAGCGATCCTGACATGAGAGTGAAGCCGTCAAGGCACCTGGGGGTATTCCCGCTCCACAGTAATTTGCCGAAGATGGGCGACGGGCAATAAAATTGCGACGGTGGCGCAAATTGGCCGGCAGGAGAAGCATCCTTGTATTGAGTTAGATCATAGTGTTCGGGCCATACAAAGATATTAACATCTTGTGATGCTTCCGCTCCATGTTCGTCCTTTACGATGACTTTTA
>JAGDMJ010000397.1 GCA_017860555.1 Bacteroidota bacterium | reverse complement strand
GAACGGTTCGTATTCCAGGATTGCCATATCCGGGAATGATGCGACGACTGTCGGGGGGGTGTAGAATTCCCGCGTCTTGCTGATCACCATGTTGTTGACTTTCCAGACGACGACGAAATCCCCGGCGTACTGGCTTGAGTAGGTGATCGGCTTGTCGGGAGTGAAGTAGTTCATGAAGTACGATTTGTCGGCGAAGAAGCGTGACCTGGACGGCGCCGCAGCATAGTTCGTGAAGAGCGGGTCGGATGCCTTCGCGTTCACGATGAGGTACTTATCCTTGACGACCACCTGGGCCGGGAGAGAATGGAAGGCGGTTCCCAACAAGAGAACGAGGACGACGGTTTTTCGAACAGATGTCACGATGTGCTCCCTGGAGTGAGTTGATTGCTGGTACATCTGAAGAGACCCTGGCAGTTACCTGGCATATGCCACCTTCGGATGCTCTCCTATCTCTCCTTCTTCGGGCTGAATACCAGAGACTCTTCCTGATCAAGGACCCGCGCGTAGAAGTTGTATCCGCCGTAGTTGTTCTCGATCTTCAGCAGCAGCTTGTTCCACCCTTTCACCAATCGGAGCGGAACCCGGTCTTGATCGACGCGGACAACCCTGACTTTCAGTACCCGGTGCAATTCCCTGTCATTCAGAAAAACCTTAACGCCATCATCACTTCCCAGCAAAAGAGGCAGTTCCTGGTCCTTCGGTGAATAGATGTGTGTCAGGGCATAGACGACCACCATTTCGTACGGATCATACTTGTAGAGATCCATCCGTCCATTGGCCGGAGTCTTATCAAGTGTCCATCGAACCGGCTTCCCATCCAGACCCGGATATGATCTGTCCGGGTCGAATTCTTTCTCGGGAGGATAGGGAGTATCCAGTCCGAGCCGTTCCAGCCTGGCATTCCGCGGGTTCCCGAACGGACCGATCATAAACCACTCGGGTATGAACTTTCGGATCGGCTGAAGCACGAAGGCGTCAAGACCGAGTGCGTAACCAGCCGATGCGCTGTCCTTTCCGGCCACACGGAATTGCAGCGGAAGCCGCCCGCGAGAGGCGCGGAGATTCTGCAGCAGGATCTTTCCTCCCGGGACTATCGAATTGTTGAACCCTTCAATTACCCCCACCTTCCTCCCGTCGTGGAGGATGTCCACGGTGCCATACGCTGGCCCCTTCGTATAGTACGCAGCGATATTGTAGTTCGTTTCCTCGACCGGCAGATCAAGTGAGAACGCATCGCCCTCCTTTTCGGCCGCCGCGGCAAGCTGCTTCAGGCCGCTCCAGTCGGCACCGGATGCCGACATATCCTCAACTCTGACGGGGATGGACGGCTCTACGGGCTTCAGCGACTCGGCCTCCAGAGCGCCGCCCGGGACAACAACCCGGAGCGGGATGCGCAGGCCGGCAGGAGGCATCGCCGCAAACGGCTTGTGAGGCTCCTTCTGATACCAGTACGCCGTGCTGCTGTAGTCTGCGGCTTCGGCATTCGACTCGCCATGCTCGATCGTGAACCGGATCGACTTTTTGAACGGTATCGCGTCCTGAATGTGCAGGCGGTAGGCAACCACCCTGGCCAGTGAATCGTCTTTCAAGATCAGCCCGTGGTATGGAGCCGCAAATTCTCCCCGGTTGAAATACCACCCGCTGTTGAAATAATCCTCCGTGCCCGTGCCATAGACAGAGGGGACCTTCTCCCCGTCCACGTACACCATTTCATCGCCTTCAAGGTACTGCATGCCGTTGTCGTACCCCTGCATACTCAGATTCATCCCGACCATATGTCCTTCCCCCTCCGCTTCAAGAACCGTGTAGTTCTGTTTCGAGGTGGTCCGATAGTCCCGATGCCAGCTTGCATGAAAATACGCAACGTCACGCTCGAGCGGCTGCGTGAGCTGCTGGTAGTCAATGTGATAGTAGAAGGAGGCGATCTCCTGCCCCGTTTGGTTCACGACCTCGATGCGGGCAGATTTGTTGAACGGCATCGGGAAGTAACTGTAATATCCGCCGCTCGACATCCCGATGTATGGAGTGATGTAGTGCTTGTACTGAAAACCGGTGCCGAAGAAATCACCGATGGGCACTTCCACTGAGGGGGAACGTTCTTCGTCCCAGTACATGCGCAACAGGATGCGCCGCAGAAAGAACTTGTCCTCGGAAGCGATCGTCATCCAGATGTTCACAATCACCCCGGGTCCCTGGAGCGATGCAAGGCTTTTTGTGGCACCGTCGGGAATTGCGATAAAATCGCTGTTCCCTCCCGAGGTGTCATAGCTCGAGATTTGAACAAGCTTGCTCTGTTTGAGGTAGGGAAGCCTCGACGGAGAGAGAATGTTCTCCAGCGGCGATTGCCCATAAAGCGGAGAAGTCAGAAAAAAAAGGGCGGCAACAAGCGGCCATCGTGTCACCATATCATATCCTCGCGCATGTGTCTTCAAACCACTAATGACGAGCCACTGGTAAGTCGCTACTGCTTTCCTGCATCCTTCACACACCTGAAACCAACTGTCCCACACCTGTCAAACCCCGGCGAAACCATGAGCACGACCTGCGGGTTATCGACCGGCTGAGGCCCTCCCTTGATATACCAGAAACTCGATGCGGGATCATAATAACTTCCCCCCCGGACCATGCCGAGGTAGAATGTTCCGTTATCATACACATCGCCCGTCCACTGCCACACGTTGCCGACAAGGTCCATCACGCCAAACGGGCTTTTCCCACCGGGGAATGCATCCACGGCTGTCGTCGAACCGCGTCCAACATTGCACTTCGTTGAATCGAACGCGGCTCCCCAGGGATATTTCCTGCCATCGGTCCCCTGTGATGCATATTGCCATTCAATTTCTGTCGGCAGTCTCTTTCTCGCCCAGCGCGCGTACGCGCGGGCGTCATCGAGGCTCACATACACCACCGGATGATTTCCCTTCCCTGCGGGGGGATTCCCCCTGGTCCAGTGCTTGAGGAAGTTCGTTGTGTCCGTGGGCCGGTATCTGGTCGCCGCCAGGAACGACTTGAACTGCGCGTTGGTAACCGGATACGTGTCGATGAAGTATGTCTTCACGGGGATGGTCTGTGATGAATCGAACCCGGGATAGGGGATCACTTCATTGGGACTCAAGAAACTCCGGGCCGTTTTGTAGAGATAATTTCCTCCAGGAATTTCCAGCATCCCCGCCGGTGCGTTACCAACCGGCGCCGTGCGCCCAGGGCCCACAATCTGGCGTGGGGTGGCGAGCGGCATATTGACCACGCGTTCATCGAGGAGTTCGGTGCTGTCAAAGAGCTGCACCACGAATTTCTCTTCGTGTCTGCCAAGAGTCCTGATCAGCGAGATCGTGCGCTTGCCGATTTTGAACTCGGCCGGCGATTTGTTGTATGCCGGCATTCCCCCCCAGATGAGGACTCTTTGTCCGCGGGGAGCCTCCACGGTCAACGAGTCTCCTGTCAATTTGACTTTGAGCAGCGTGGGCAGCATGGCGATACAATCCACGTTCCCTTCCCGGCGGGAGTCCAGCCAGGACCGGCTGAACCCGTCAACGGATGCGGGGATGTAGAATTTCCCGTTCACGCTATCAGGTTCAAGCTCTTCATGATGCCAGAGGCTCACGTAGTGAGAATCAGCAGGGATGGGCGCTTCGAACAATGGTCCACCGTGCCCTTCCGGTCTCATGCTTAGAACGGTGTAGATAGTTTTCGAGGGGAGAGGCCACTTGTTTACCCAGACACTATCGGCCGTCGTGGTCATGAGCGGCACCCAGTTGGCACTCAGGAATGCAC
>JAGDMJ010000396.1 GCA_017860555.1 Bacteroidota bacterium | reverse complement strand
ACACCCCCCAGTGGATGGGAAGCATGGAAGCGGCGCCCATCTGGTCGGCCATCGCGAGCGCCTGCTCGGGCGTTGCGTGGTTCCTGATCCAGGGGTCATAACACCCGATGGGCATCATGGCAAGCTCGATGGCCAGCCCCCGCGCCCTCAGGGCTGAAAAAGATTCAAGATAAGCTGTGTCGCCGCCAAAAACGATATGGCGGCCGTTTCGCGAGATCAGATACGCGTTGTAGCTTCTCCCTTCCGGGTTTCCACGGGACCTATCCTCTTCCCATGGATAGCGCCAGCCAAAGTGCTTCACCTCCAGGGCTTCTACGCGAACACCTGCAACGTTCGTCCATTTTCCCCAGTCAAGTTCATACACGGTCTCAAAGTCCAGGTCTGCAATGACATCGCTCGTATTGGGAGCCATGACAAGCGGGATTTTCCCGTCCAACCGTTTGAGTGACGGAAGGTCCAGGTGATCCATATGCGCGTGTGACAGGAGGATCAGATCGATCGGCGGTAACATCTCCGGAGTGAGGGCGGGAGCAACCAGTCGCTTCGGACCCAAGGTAAAGAGCCCTGCGAAGTTCAATCCTACTCTGTCCGAGAAAACGGGGTCGGTCAGGATGCGGACACCGAAAAAATTGAGCAGAACGGTCGCGTGGCCAATCCAGCTTGCCGATATCGTATCGTCACGCCAGGAAGAAGGATCAGGGGCATACCGAGCGGGACTGATCGGATGATCAGCGCTGATGATGTCCCACCGGCTGCGGCGTTTTTCCTGCGCCGCAAGAGTGCGGCCAGATGTCGCAGCCAGCGCAACAGTGCTAAGAAATCGTCGTCGGGATGGCATACGATATACTTAACATCCTACTGAGCGCCGGAATTCCGTGCCGTCCCGGCCAGAAAATCCTGCGCAGCACTTTCACCGGCCACGAAACCGGTGGAGAACGCGGCCTGGAGATTGTATCCGCCGACGGGCCCGGCGATGTCAAGGATTTCGCCGCACAGGTAGAGACCTTTGACCCGCCGGGAGCGCATCGAATGCGGGTCGACTTCATCGAGACTCACGCCGCCTGCCGTCACTTCCCCACGCTCGATATTGACGCCGGAAACCCGGCCGATCGTCCATGACTTGAGTAGGTGGACGATCTTTCTGCGCTCTGTCGCGGTCAGGACATGGCCACGCGTGGCCGGATCTACGCCTGCAGAACGCACCAGTGGCTCTGCCATGCGGTTGGGCAACCACGCCTCAAGGATCGTCCCGATCATCCTCCCTCGTTGTCCCTGCACCTGTTCGTTGATCATCCTGTCAAGCGGCGTGAATTCCATGTGTGGGACAAAATCAAAACAAAGGAACACTTGTCCTTGTCCGAGATCTTCAGCGGCGCGGCGGCTCAGCTCCAGAGCCGCAGGCCCGGAGATGCCTTCATGTGAGATTAGAATGTCATCGCACCACTGTGCAACCTGCTTCCCTTCAATCATCACGGAAAGACATCCCCCGCGGAGTGCGATCCCGCGCCATTCCCGCGGCAGCGGAGGTTCGATGCCGATTGGCGCAAGGGCCGGGCGCAGGGGGACGATGGTGTGCCCGAGCGCACGCACCCATTGCACGCCGTCTCCGGTAGTCCCGGTCTTCGGATACGAGACTCCTCCCGTTGCCAGGATGACGGTCCGGGAGGGGATGAGCTTCCCTGCAGCGACGACGCCGGAGACTCCTTCGTCATCCTGCTTTATCGAGTCGACGCGCACGCCCAGCGCGATCTTCCCCCCTGCGTCTCTCACGGCATCGGCCATCGCCTGGACAACATCTCCCGCCCGGCCGCTTCGAGGGAAGACCCGGCCATTGGGACGCACATACGTGTTCACTCCTCGGGTTTCAAGAAGACCCACGACATCCGTGTTGGCAAAGCGATAAAAGGAGGGACGCAGGAATCTCCCTTCGCGCGGCAGGAATGCTCGCTCGACTTCCTCCATCGGTCCGTCGTGCGTGATATTACACTTGCCTCCGCCCGAGATCAGAAGTTTGATCCCGGGTTTGGCATTCCTCTCAAGGACGGTCACGGGCGCGCCTGTTCGGGCAATTCTCCATGCCGCGATCAGTCCTGCGCCACCTGCCCCAACAACGAGTATTTGATCTGAGGGGTGATTCATCTCGGGAAAATTTAGACAAGGCGGGAACCACACTCAAGAAATATTTTTTATATTTCATAGTTCTCTTTCAGTGGGGGTGATCAGAACGTTGTGTTTTCTCAGGTTAGCAGAGCCGCAGGCTAATTATCGTTTATTAGCTAAACTTTGCGACAATTTGCTTTTTTCCTTTGAGAATTTTACATTGGTCCTGACCTTTCCATAGAGGGCAAACGATGAAGACTCCTTTACTTTCTCAAGGCGGAGCGAGCGAGTTCATCCGGGCGGCAGAGCGTAGCATCGCGGCCGGAGATCTTAACCTGGCTCTCCAGCAAATCGCCAATGCCAGGTCGATCGACCCCCAGAATGAGTACCTCGATGCTATTGTTGAGCGCATTGACCTCCTTGCATCCCGCAGGGACCCGGTGGGGAAGAATGGATTTTTCCAGGCTCCTCCGGTTCTGCCCACGGAACCCGAGCAGCCTGCGGCTTCTCCCGAACTTCAAGCCCGGGTCAAACGGCTTGCCAACGTGGCGATCAACCTGTTCGAGCGGGGCTCGTATGAGACGGCGTTCGACTCGTTGATGAAGGCGTACCTCCTGGATCCTTCGAGCACATATGTGATGCATTGCGAAAAGACCCTGTTGCCTGCCATTGAATTGATGAAGAAGCGGGGGACGATCTCTTCGCCGGCAACTGCGGCGCCTACAGCCCAGTTCTCTTCACCCCAACAGACCCCTGCGCAGGATACGACCGGCAACGAAGAAAGCAGGCTGGATGCCCTCAAGCACCAGAAGGAACTTGAACGGCAGGAAAAGGAACGGGCTGTCTGGCGCGACGCATCGAAGCCGTTCGATTCCATCACCCGAAAAGTGGAACCCCCGAAAAACGATCCTCCAGGATCGGGAACGAGCTCCCGCCAGGGAGGAGGCTTCTTTAACAAACTCCGCGGAGGAAAGCTCCTCGGGTAATGGGTCAAAGAACGCTACATCGACTGGTTCACAGGGGATGCTTCAACGGAGGCATCCCCTTTTTGTGTCTTGCCCTCACACTTCTTTCCTCTCCAGCCATCGCAGGCGAGAAGTATTCGCTCAGCGGCATCATCCGGGATGCCAGCACAGGCGAGTCCCTTGCAGCTGCAAACATCAGAATCGCGGGCACGACACGTGGCACGATCACCAATACCGACGGCGCCTACTTCTTTTCTCTGGAGGCCGGTGACTACACTCTCCTCGTCAGCATGGTCGGATACAGGACGGACACGCTTTTCCTGTCTCTCAGAGCTTCGACCGTGCGCGACGTGTCGCTGCGCCCTGCTGACATCATCCTGCCGGAGGTTCTCGCAACGTCCGAAGACCCGGCTGTAGAGATCATGCGCAGGGCCATCGCCCGCAAACACCAGTGGATCGACAAGCTTCACTCCTATCGGCTCGAGGCCTTTACCAGGCAGATCCTGCGGCGGGACACCTCGATCGCCAGCATCACCGAGTCGTATTCAACAGGATACTGGCAGCAGGGAGATACGCTCCGGGAGGTGATCCATCAGCGGCGGCAGACGGCAAACATTCAATCCTCGTTCAACCCCGCATCTGTGGGGGTGATCCTGAACTTCAACGAGAACCGGGTTCGCTTCCTCGGATATTCCTTCTGCGGCCCTAC
>JAGDMJ010000395.1 GCA_017860555.1 Bacteroidota bacterium | reverse complement strand
AGGATTGCCGGCATGAGTTTCAAGCTGATGCTGGCCGGAATGCGCGTTGCCGCGGCTGCCCTGCGCAGAAAGCAGATCCCGGCCGACGATGTCTCGTCGGTCGCGCTCATCGAGCTGAGCGGGCTCGGAGACGCCATCGCGATGCTCCCCGCGCTCCAGGGATTCCGGGCGCTCTTCCCGTCAGCGCAGCTTCATTTGATAGTGGAGAGCAGCGTTGCCGACCTTCTCGCCGCTCTCGACCTCCCGGTCACCGTGCACGGAGTTGCCCGTGTGCGAAGCGCTGCCGGCGTAGCGTCCGCCATTTCGCTCGTCAGGGATCTGAATCCCTCCGTCGCATGCAGCATGAGTCCACCCCGGAGGAACGCCCTGGTTGCACTCCTGAGCGGAGCCCCCGGGATTGCGGGATATCTTCGATACACAGATTCTCTGACCCCGTTTCTGCTCTCGACACCGGTGGAGGCGATTGGCATGCAGGATTCAGGCGGGATGAGATATGAACGACACCATATCTCGGAACGCGCGCTTCTGGTCTGTCGGGCACTCGGGTTCCGCAGTACCTTCGCACCGAAGGGGATCAAGATAGCCGCCGCAATGGCTGACCGCATACGCTTCGATCTGACGGTCGCCGGCGTCATCACGCCCAGAGAATATGTCGTCATTCACCCTTGTGCGGGATGGAGTTACAGACAATGGCCTCAGCAGTCGTTTGCCTCGTTGGCGCGGCGGTTTCTGGACACGAAGGGAACAACGGTAGTCTTCCTTTGGGACGGGAAGAACGAGGGAGAACTTCCCGAGTTGCGGCAGCAGTTCATAGGTGAACCGCGAGTGATGTTCGCTCCTTCGCTGGATCTCCCGGGGTGCGCGGTGCTGATCTCAGGATCCTCTCTTTTTGTGGGAAACGATTCGGGTCCGCTTCATCTGGCAGCGGCTCTTGGAGTGCCCGTCGTGGGGCTCTTCGGCCCATCGGACCCCGCTCTGACGGCCCCCCATACGCTGGTTCCATCTTCATTGATCTACAAGAAAGTGGACTGTTCTCCGTGTGATCAACGCAGGTGCGTCAGGCCAGGCGATCCATGCATGAATCTGATCACCGTTGACGATGCCTTTGCGGCCGCACTCTCAGTGCAGAGGGGGGCGATCAATGCCTGAGAGCGTCATGATCCTGGATGTGAGGGTCGATGCGGTGGACAAGGCGCATTTGCTCGAGGAGATCGCGAAGCGGATCGAAGCAGGCAGCCGCGAGTATCTCGCAAATGTAAATATCAATGCCATCAACATTGCTCAGCAGGATGACAGCTTCAGGAGGATCTTGAACAACTCTCCGGTCGTCTATTGTGATGGCGAAGGTGTCCGCCTGGGTGCGCGTCTCTTGGGGGTTACGCTGCCTCCCAGAATCGTCCTGACCTACTGGATCTGGGAGCTCTGCGCCTTCGCGGCAGACAAGGGGTATTCCATCTTCCTGCTCGGCGGTTCACGGGGTGCGGCCGAGGAGGCCGGCGCAACGATGAAGCGGAAATTCCCGTCCATCAAGATTGTTGGAACGCACCATGGCTACTTCGACAAGGTTGGAGAAGAAAGTGACCGCGTCGTCGATATGATCGCTGCCGCGAGGCCGAATATCCTCTTCGTCTGCTTCGGCATGCCGCTGCAAGAGCACTGGTCCTGCCGGAACCTGCAACGGCTCGCCGCGAATGTGGTGCTGTTTGGCGGCTCCACCATAGAATATGCTTCAGGAAGGAAAAAGCTCGCGCCGGCATGGATGTCAAGGCATGGCATGGAATGGTTCTATCGTCTCCTGCAGGAACCACGTCGCCTCTGGCGCCGCTATCTTATCGGCAATCCGTTGTTTCTCCTGAAGGTGCTGATGCAACTCTTACGCGATGGACGCCAACGATGAAGGGACACGCTTCCATACATCTGATGCTCCTCCTGGTCCTGGCGTCGGGCGTCTCTCTTTCCGAGGTCGGGTCCCGCCCCGGACAGGCTGTCTTCACTCTTCTCGCACGGACACCGGAGCATTGGACAGTCGAATACACTCCCGGAGAGATTTCACGGATCCCGGTGACACTCTCCGGCAAAACGTATCAATCCTTCGGTGCGGAGGCAATCTCCGGCATGAGTGCCGTCGGCGCTCCCCAGATTCCCGTCGAAGTCCTGACCATCGGAGTTCCGTGGGGAAGCAGGGTCGCAGCGAAGCTCGTGGATCCGGTCTACGAAGATCAAGCAGACGTGCTTGTTGCCCCATGCCCTGCGTACACTATCGATGACGAATTGCAGACGACGGCATCCTTCGCGCCGGATAAGGTTGCATACGGAGAGAATCGGTTCATGCCGGCGGAGCCGGTGGTGGTCGATCGCCCGGTCACATTACGTCAACAGCGCATTTCTACAATCAAGATCGCGCCCTACCTGTACAACCCTTCAACCCGCCTGCTCCGGCGCCTGCTCAAAGGAAGGCTGGAAATCGCTCTTGTGCCTGACGGCACGGGAGGCAATGAGCCTGCTTCCTCCGTGGCGCATGAGGGGGCCGACCCCTGGTTCGAGGATGTATACAAAAGCCTGCTCTGGAACTACGAGGAAGCAAAGGGGTGGCGCGGGGTAACAACGGCACGGGCACAGTCGGATCCCACGCGTGACTGGTTCATTCCCGGAGAGAAGTACTACCGTGTTCCGGTGGCGGCCGATGGGTGGTATCGACTCACACTGCAGGATCTCTCGGCCGTCGGCGTCCTGCCCGGCGATCTTTCAACGCTGCAGATGTTCCATCGCGGCACGGAGATTCCTCTCAGGCTGCGTGGTGATTCGAGCCTGGAATTCTACGGTCGGCGCAACTACGGGGATTCCACGTATCACGACTTCTATTCAGATACCAGCGCGTACTGGCTGACCGTCGGAAACCGTGAAGGGCTCAGGTTTGTCTCGTCTGAACCAGCCCCACCGTTCAATCCGACGCCAATACATTCCTCGATGGCCACCGTTCACCAGGAAGAGAACACGGACTACTACGAAGGCACCGGTGAGTCCGAGATCACGCGGAACGGCGGTACTCCTGGGGAAGGGTGGGTCTGGGAGTATTATTATCCGGGAACTTCCCTTTCGCACACGTTCATGCTTGACAGCATTGATGCCGGCCAGGGTGCGGCTGTGTTGCGCGTCCGCCTGTATGGCACGACGTTGCATTCTGTGACGCCGGACCATCGGGCACAGGTCTGGGTCAATGATTCGCTTGCAGGTGAGATTGGCTTTGATGGGAGAGCCGGGGTGGTCTTTGCCAGTGCGATTCCAACCTCCTGGCTCACGACAGGTGCAAACCGCGTGCGCATTGTTTCTCTTCCGACAGCCAACAGCATCAATCAGTTTTACCTCGACTGGTTCGAAGTGGACTACCCAAGGATGCTACGGGCAGTCGATGGCCGGCTCACGTTTACATTGGACCCCGGGAGTATCCGGGTGTCAGTCTCCGGGTTGCCCGGACCGGACATTACAGTGGCTGACATTTCGACGGGTCGCCTTCCTGGAGGTGTCGTGGTGAGCGGGGATTCCCTCTCGGGATTCACAGCCACGTTCGATGACACAGCTTCCACTTCCAGAACCTATGTCGTTGTTGCGCGGGGTTCGGAGATGCCTGCACAGATCAGACCCGGGAAGAGCTTCACGGACTTGCGGACCAGCAGCGCCGGCGCCGACTACATCATCGTGACACACGGAGATTTTCTCGCGGCCGCTGAGCGCCTTGCTGCCGAACGGCGTTCTTTCAATGGTGTTCGCGTCGCAGTCGC
>JAGDMJ010000394.1 GCA_017860555.1 Bacteroidota bacterium | reverse complement strand
CCCGTTCCTTTCCATGAAAGTACTCCTTCCTTACCTTCAACGGTACTGGAAACTGGTCCTGCTGGCACTCGTGCTGGCGGCGATCAACCAGATCTTCTCCCTCCTCGATCCTCTGATCTTCCGCTACGTCATCGACAACTATGCCACGAAATTCCAGGAATATACTACCGGAGAATTCTTCAAAGGCGTCAGTCTGCTCCTCGCTGCAGCCGTCGGCGTCGCATTTGTGTCCCGGGTGGCCAAGAATTTCCAGGACTATTTCATCAATGTGGTGACTCAGCGGCTTGGTGCCCGGATCTACTCCGATGGCATCGCCCACTCGCTGGACCTTCCCTATGCGACCTTTGAGGACCAGCGCAGCGGAGAGACGCTCGGAAAACTCCAGAAGGTCCGCACCGATGTGGAGAGGCTGGTGGCCGCCGCCATCAATATCGTCTTCACGTCGCTCATCGGCGTGGTGTTTGTGATGGTCTATGCCTTCACGGTGCACTGGCTGATCGCGCCCGTGTATTTCGCGACCGTCCCCTTGCTCGGCGTCCTCAGTTCAGTCCTGAGCCGCAAGATCAAAATCATCCAGAAAGAGATCGTTGCGAAAACCACCGCACTCGCGGGGGCCACAACCGAATCGTTGCGGAACATCGAACTCGTCAAGAGCCTCGGGCTCGCCGGCCAGGAAATCGCCCGACTGAATTCCACGACCGAAAAGATCCTCCAGCTTGAATTGCGAAAAGTGAAGTATCTCCGGAGTCTCAGCTTCGTCCAGGGAACCTCCGTGAACTTCCTGCGTACATGCATTCTTTTTCTGATGCTGTATATGATCTATGCGCAGTTGATCACCGTGGGACAGTTCTTTTCGCTCTTCATCTATTCCTTCTTCATCTTCGGCCCTCTTCAAGAGCTGGGCAACGTCATCAACATTTACCGCGAGACGGAAGTCTCCCTCAAGAATTTCGATGACATTCTCAAAACTCCCAAGGAGCCGAAGCCGGAGAGGCCGATTCACACCGGCATGCTAGAAACCCTCACGTTTGAGCATGTCTCCTTCAAACATCAGACGGCGAATACCCGGGCGCTCACAGACATCTCCTTTGAGGTCCGGTCCCGGCAGACGGTTGCCTTCGTGGGGCCTTCCGGTGCGGGGAAGACCACGCTGGTGAAACTCCTGGTGGGGCTGTACCGGCCCCAGTCGGGGAGGATCCTCTACAACGGCAGGCCGGCCGACGCCATTGATCTCGACAGCCTCCGGGAACGAATCGGGTTTGTTACGCAGGACACGCAACTCTTTGCCGGCACCATACGTGAGAACCTTCGCTTCGTCAAGCCCTCGGCGTCCGATGAGGAGTGCCTGGACGCATTGCACAAAGCCGCATGCCAGAGCCTCCTTGCAAGGGCCGACAAGGGACTCGACACGGTGATCGGCGAAGGAGGAGTGAAGGTGTCCGGCGGAGAGAAGCAGCGTCTTTCAATTGCCCGGGCGCTGTTGCGCCGCCCTGATCTCCTGGTTTTTGACGAAGCAACTTCCTCCCTCGACTCGCTGACCGAACACGAGATCAGCGACACCGTGAGGAAAGTGATACGTGGGACGAAAATGATCACGATCCTGATCGCGCACCGCCTCTCGACGGTGCTCCATGCCGATTGCATCTACGTGTTGGAGCGGGGAAAGATCGTCGAGTCGGGGCGGCATCGTGACCTCCTGGAGAAGAAAGGACTGTATTACGCGATGTGGAGGCAACAGATCGGCGAGCGGGGAGACGAATCGGTGGACGCCATCCCGGGCTTCGTCCCCTCCGGGCATGCACAAGAAGACTGAAGGAAATTTCCGCCATGCATACCAACCGCCTGATTCGTGAGAAAAGCCCGTACCTGCTGCAGCATGCCCACAACCCGGTGGATTGGTTTGGCTGGGGGGAAGAGGCGTTTGCGAAGGCCAGGGGAGAACAGAAACCGATTTTCCTTTCGATAGGGTATTCGACATGTCATTGGTGTCACGTCATGGAGCGCGAGTCGTTTGAAAACGAGACGATTGCGGCCCTCATGAACGCGCACTTCGTTCCGATCAAAGTGGATCGCGAAGAGCGTCCCGATGTGGATCGCGTCTACATGACGGCGCTGCAGGCAATGGGGCAGAGCGGGGGATGGCCGATGTCCATGTTTCTCACCCCGGATCTCAAACCATTCTATGGCGGCACGTATTTCCCTCCCGAATCGCGCTACGGCCGAGCCGGTTTTCCGGACATCCTCCAGCGGATCCATGAGATCTGGGAAAAGGAGCGCGAAAAAGTTGATCAGTCCGCGCAGGGCATCACCGCGTTTCTGCAGGAGGCGTCACAAGCTGCCACGGAAGGGGAGTTGCGCGAGGAGTCGCTCAACCTCTGCTTCGAGCAATTCCGAAGGACATATGACCCGGTCTTCGGTGGATTCGGCCAGGGCCCGAAATTTCCCCGCCCTTCCGTCTTCAGTTTTCTCCTCTATTATCATTACCGGACCGGCAATCACGAAGCGCTGGAGATGACCGAGTACTCACTGCAGAAAATGGCATCCGGCGGCATGTACGACCAGATCGGGGGAGGATTCCACCGATACTCTGTCGATGCGGAATGGCGTGTCCCTCATTTTGAGAAAATGCTCTATGACCAGGCGCAGCTGACAGTAGCGTATCTGGACCTGTACCTGGTAACGCAGGATCCGTATTATGCCGGTATCGCGAACGACGTGTTGTCGTATGTACAGAGAGATCTGACCGGCTCCGGCGGTGGATTCTATTCCGCAGAGGATGCCGACAGTCAGCGTCCCGATGACCCGTCCGAAAGCGGCGAGGGAGCGTTCTTTGTCTGGACCAGGGCGGAGATCATGAAGCTCCTGGGTGAACGGGACGGGCGGTTGGTTTGCCACTACTACGGGGTGGAAGAAGACGGGAACGCCCCTTTCGACCCGCAACATGAGTTTACCGGAAGGAACATCCTGTACGTTGCGGAATCGCTCAGCGACACTGCCGCGGCGTTCAATCTCTCCGAGGAAAGCGTGAAAGAGGCCCTTGCCTCTGCGCGAGACAAGCTCTTCGCTACCAGGCGGCAGCGGCCCCGGCCGCATCTCGATGACAAGATTCTCACGTCATGGAACGGGCTGATGATCAGTGCCTTCGCGCGGGCTTCCCGGGTGCTCCGGAATCCGGAGTATTTACGGGCTGCTGAACGAGCTGCCGAATTCCTCCTCGAGAATCTACGGGATGGCAGCGGGGCGCTGCTGAGGAGATTCCGTGACGGAGAAGCCAAGTTTGAAGGCCACCTGGATGATTATGCGTTCCTGGCTCAAGGAATGCTTGACCTCTATGAGTCTTCCTTTAATGCACGGTGGCTTCGTACAGCCGTCGACTTCACCGAGAAGATGCTGGAGCTTTTCTGGGACGGCCGGCAGGGAGGCTTTTTTGATACTGCTGGAACTGACCAGACGATCCTGGTCCGGCTCAGGGAACTCTATGACGGTGCTGAGCCTGCCGGCAATTCCGTGGCAGCGATGAATTTGTTCCGGCTCGCCCGAATGACAGAACGTGAAGAGTGGACAAAGAAAGGAGAACAGACGCTTCGGGCATGCGCGCGCATTCTCGGGGAGCAGCCGGTCGCAGTGCCCCAACTTGCCTGTGCGTTGGCCTTCATGTTCTCTCCGTCCCGTCAGATCGTCATCGCCGGCAAGTCACGGGATTCCGCCGATGCAATCCTCCGTGAAATCTTCAGCCGATATCTGCCTGACAGCGTGCTCGTGTTTTCCGGAGAGGGGGAGATGTCGGTACGCGGCGTTGCACCCT
>JAGDMJ010000393.1 GCA_017860555.1 Bacteroidota bacterium | reverse complement strand
AATCTCTTTCCAGTATGCTCTTCCCCTTCCATCGGCATACCCGCTCTCGCCCACCAGGTTGGGTTCATTCCCCAATGCCCACATGATGACCGACGGATGATTGCCATCACGATGCACCAGCCGGCGGATGAACTCCTTGTGGTTGGCCATGGTCGCCTGGCTCACACACCGGAAATCCAAGCTCACGGCAGGCACCTCGTCGATCACCAGGATTCCTCTCCTGTCCGCGTAGGACATGATCTCTTCGGCGTAGGGATAGTGGGATGTCCTGAACGAATTGGCGCCGATCCATTTCATGATCTGGAAATCCTTGACCATCAGGGGCAGGTGCAGTCCCTTTCCGACCGCATACGCATCCTCATGCTTGCCGAAGCCCTGCAGGTAGACTGGTTTGCCGTTCAAGAGCAGCTTGTTTCCGGAGATCGTGAACTCTCTGACACCGATAGGGATCGAATACTCGTCGACCACTTGTTCGCCTCTCGACAATTGGACCGAGAGGGTGTACAGGAACGGATCACGTGGCGACCAACAGCGGCAGCCATCCACCGAAAGTAGAAAACGTGCGCCCCCTTGATGGACGGGGGAGATTGCGTCGACGACCGCGCCATTTCCATTCAGACGCACGAGGACCGACTCGCTCCCGTTGCCAGAGGTCTCCACGGTTATCGCAATATTCCCCTGAAGACCGTCAAGTGAAGTCTGCACCCTGATTGCTTCAACGCGCGTATGTGGAGTGACAACGATCTTCACCGGTCGGTGGAGCCCGCCGAACGGCGAGAAGTCGAATCGCGCTGGCGGGTATGTCTCTTCCCGGGTCCGGTTCTCGCGTTGATACTGCTCGCTGGAAATCCCCTGGGGAATTGTCTCGTCCGAAAGCACGTTATTCACCCGGATTGCGATGCCCAGGGGCTCTCCGCGCCGAACGTGGTTGTTCAGGGGAAAAGAAAAGGGGAGGAACCCGAAATGGTTTTCTCCCAGGCAGGCGCCGTTGACCCAGACCGTGGCATGGTAGTCCGCTGAACCGACGCGCAGCTCGAGAGACTTCCCCTCAAATTCCGCCGGAAGGGTCACTGACGTGAAATACCAAGCGGAACCCACGTAGTGCATGAGACCCGCCTCTTCCAGTTGTTCGTTCCAGCTTCCGGGGACGGCAATCTCAAGGTCGGAGTCGAATCCCTCGAACCACTTCTCCTGTTCCCCGATATTCGTTGGGTCGACCCGGAATTTCCAAAGACCCGACAGATCGATCGTGCTACGAAAGGCATTCTGTATTGGATAGAGCACGCGTCACCTCCTTAGTTCTTGCGCCATCCGGCGGAATCGGGAATCTGCCCGCTCGAAGAATTTCCTGTATGATCCGCAGAAGTAGCTTGTCCCGTCTCCCGCCGGATTCTTCAGCCGATCCTTCGGACAACCACCCCTGCAGTATGCGAGCCATCTGCACTCGGAACAAACCGGTGCAAGGTGTGCCTTCGCATTTCCGAACGATTCCTGTTGCGACGAGTTCAACAGTTCAGTCAGTGTATCGCTGCAAACCGATCCGAGTCGATGGTCCGGTTCGACGAAGAAGTCGCAGGAGTACACATCGCCGTTATGCTCGATGACAAGATACGTGCCGCAAGTGTCACTCAGCTCACACTCAGCGGCCTCCAACCCGAGGTACCGCGCGAGCACTGCGTCAAAGAACCGAACGGATGTCCCGGTACCGTCGAGCGTGAAGTCATTCTGCCAACGCTCAAAGAGCCGGTTGAGGAATTCACCGTATTGCGCCGCCGAAACCGAATAATGGGTCACCTGGCTACCGCCGGGCAGTTTCTCAACGACGGGGATGAACTGCATGTACGAGAATCCAACTCCCTTTAGAAAATCGTACACCTCATCGGGATGGTCCCCCGAGTAACGCGTGACTGTCGAGACAGCATTGACCGCAACGCCGCTGGTAAGGAGTGTTTCAGCGCCATGCATCACCTGCGCCCAGGAGGGACTGCCGTTCAGATGCTTCCGATAGTAATCATGGACGTGCCGGGGTCCGTCTATTGACAGACCCACGAGAAACTCATTATCGCGGAAGAACTGTGCCCAGCGGCGGTCAATAAGAATGCCGTTTGTCTGGAATGCATTGCCGACTGTTTTGCCTTCCCCGTACTTCCGCTCAAGGCGTACCGCTTCCTCATAGAAAGATAGCCCCATCAACGTTGGCTCTCCCCCCTGCCAGCTGATTGCCACGGATTCCGGGGACTGCCCCATCACTTGCCCTATCGCAGCCTCGAGAGTGGCACCGCTCATCCGGTGCCGGCTCTTCGGTCCGAACATCGCGGCCTTTTCCGTGTAGAAGCAGTATGAGCAACGAAGATTGCAGTCGGGTCCCGCAGGCTTGATCAGAACCGATCGGAGGGTTTTGTGTCCCATGGCGTTCGTCTACGGCCTTCCGAATGTCATGCGATTGATCGCATAATGGTCATTAATCAGCCATGGATCGTCTGTCTCCGCCCTCATCCGCGCGAGGGCCTCGCGGAGTTCTTTGAGAATCTCGGCATGCTTGCTGTCATTGGCAAGATTTATGCTTTCAGCCGGATCCTCTTCGACGTCATAGAGTTCTTCCCGGGGCCGGAACACATATCCGCGCGTGCTCCTCTTCCCCATTGTATCGAGTTTTCTCCGGAGGATGCCCTGCCATGTCCGCGACACAAAGAGGTCTGTGGCAAACGGGAATTCCAGTTCAGGGTAGAGGTTGAAGATGTAACGGTACCGCCTGGTGCGTACTGACCGCATCGGATAGAACATTGTCACTTCGTGGAATGTGTGGGAAGCAAAGACCTCCGTTCGCCCAGGATCGTCCGCAGCTCCCAGGATGTTCAGGAATGAACGCCCGGGAAGAGCATAGGGTGGAAGTCCCGCTCCCGCCCATTCGAGAATGGTCGGCATCAAGTCCGTTAGGGCCACAATCGAGGCATTCACTGTGCCTCCTTGCTTCAAGTCTGGTGAGGAGATGATCAGAGGGACGTGGATCCCCGAGTCATACACAGTGGTCTTCGCGCCGGGAAAGGGAATGCCGTTGTCGCTGAGGTAGACGACAAGGGTGTCCCGGTCCCTCCCGGCCTGTTTCAGGCTTTCGAGTACCCATCCGATCCCTGTGTCGAGCCGGGACACGGCTTCGTATTGATCGGCAAGCTCTTCACGAACCTCGGGGATGTCGGGAAGATAGTCCGGGACCCGAACCGCTTCGGGTTTGTACTTGACCGGTGTTATGTCGCGATACGTCTTTCCGTTGGCAAATCCCGAGAAGTTCTCCACGTTCTTCATCGTGGACGCGCCCTGATCTTCTCTGTGAGGGTCGGAGTACCCGACGAGCAGGAAAAACGGGCGATCCCGCTCCTGCCCGAAGAACTCCGCAGCGAGTTCTGACATTCTCCTGACGTCCCGATTCCCCATCAGCCCTTTCTGGTCGGGACGAAAGTCGAAGGCCAGATTGTTCCTGGATCCCACGTGTAGTTTTCCGATGAGGCCGGTTCTGTATCCGTTCTTCTTCAATATGCTCGGCAACGTCTCCACGCGGTCAAAGAGGCTGAAGTGGTGCCAGTTATGCTCGTGGCCGAACTGACCATTCTGGTGAGGGTAGAGGCCGGACAGGATTGATCCCCGGCTGGCGCTGCATGAAGCAGCAACGGCAAAAGCGTTCGTGAAGCGCACACCCTTCCTGGCCATGGTGTCCAGATGCGGGGTCTGGATCATGGAGTTGCCATAGCAGCCGAGTTGATCAATCCCATGATCATCGGATATGATCATCAGGACGTTTTTCTGATGACCCTGGCCTTC
>JAGDMJ010000392.1 GCA_017860555.1 Bacteroidota bacterium | reverse complement strand
TCAAACAGTTTCTGATGCCCGGCGCGAACGACGCGCATCCCGGGCTCCAGACCGTCGAGGACCTCCACGACGTCAGGAAGCCTGGTGCCCAGCGTGAGTGGCACCCTGGACACGGTGCTGTCCTGCTTCACGATGAACACGAATGTCTGGTTACCGCTGCCAAACACCGCTTCATTCGGAATTGTCAACGCATTGGGCCGTTCGCTCAGGACAGCGGAGATATTCGCCGACATTCCGGGCCGGAACTTCCTCCCGACGTTCTGTACGCGTGCCACGACACGCGCGCTGCGGGTGACGGGATCGATGACCGGTTCGATGACCGCGATCCTGCCGCGCAGGGGATCCCCGCTGAACGCCGTGCTGTAAACCGTCACTGCCGCATCTGCGTTCAAACGGGCCAGATAACGTTCCGGAGCGGAGAAGATCACGCGGATTTCGTCGATATTGGCAAAATCCGCTATCGGCTGTCCCTGCCGGAGAAACGTTCCCACGCTTACGCGCCGCGCTCCGATGATCCCGTCAAAAGGAGCAGTGATGCGCGTCTTCTGGAAACGGGCCCGGGCAACCGCGAGGTTGGCATCCGCCACTTTCAACGCCGCCGCAGCATCGTCCAGATCCTGCGGCGCTCCGGCTCCCTGGTCTACCACGGATTTCACCCGATCATGCGTGGCCTTGCTCTGCCCACGGAGGGCCTCCGCGCGCGCAAGCTCCGCCGAAAGCTGCGAGTCGTCGAGCAGCGCGATCAACGTCCCGCGGCGGAGGTACCCGCCTTCCTTGAACGGGAGGTCTTTCACGACGGCATCGATCTCGCCGACGACTGTGATGGCCTCGATCGCCTCGATCGTCCCCACCGCCTCGAATTTGTCCTCCACTCTCTGCGTGTTGACCGGAGTCACTTCGACGGGCATCGGTGGCATGGCAAACCTTCCACCTTCGCCGCCGGGGCCGCCACAACCAATCGGCCAGATGGCCAGGAGCACAAGCACGGAAAGGATGAGGGATGACTTCGTGATCAGCATCGGTTTCGACCTTTGGTTGTTCATTGTGTTGCGCCGGCATAGGCTCCGGACGTCAACTGCCTCAACGTTGCGGCGGCTTTTGCGCTGCGCACAAGCGCGTCCGAATAGCGCTGCTGGGCACTGGCAAAATCCTGTCCCAGGCGAACCAGCTCAAACGCTGTCGTTCGTCCATTCTGGAATTCGATCAGGCCGATCCGCACCTGTTCTTGCGCCGCGGCAACTCCTTCGCGCGTGGCCACTAGGCGCCGCTGGCCATTCCCCAGCTCCCGGCTGCTGGTGCGTATCTGCTCTTCGAGGGTTCGCTCCTGTTGAACATACCGCTGTTCCGCGCTCATGAGCTCCGCTTCCAGGCGATCCTGCTCCCCCAGTCCCGACCGGAAGCCGACGGGGATATTCAGCTCTACACCGATGCTCCAGGCCGGATACGTCCGGCGGATCGCCTGGCTCAGGGCATCATTGAATTCTCCTGCAACAGTTGTGCGTAACGTGTCCCCACCAAAGCTGACGTCGCGTGCCATCCCGGAAAGCCCGCTCCCTCCCAGCGACCCGACGACATCGAGACTGGGGAATGCCTCCCAGAACGCGGCATCGGAAAGCGTCCGGCTCGCCTCGACGTCCGCCTTCGCTGCCTGGAGTTGGAGGTTGCGTTGCGACGCCTCTCGTACGAGCTGGTTCACGTCGACCGGGGGGAACACCTCCGGCGGGTGGTCTGTCGTGATGAATTGACGCGCTCCGCTGTCGGGCCAGGCGCCGATCAGCGATGAGACCTGATCTGAAAGCTGTCCGCGCAGTTCTTCGCTCTCGAGCACCAGGACCTCCTGCTGCGCAAGGAATGTCCGGGCATTTGCGACCTGGTTGGGGCCCACCAGTCCGGTACGTGCCCGCAACGCGGTCTCTTTCAGGAATGCCTCCGCCCGGTCGCGCGTCACCTTTTGCACCGCGTAGTTTCGCTCGGCGGCATACAGGTCCCAATAAAGGTTTTCCACTTCCGTGGACACCAGCAGCACTTCCTGTTCGTATCGCGCGCGCGCGGCTTCCTCGTCATGCTCCGCCTTGGTCAGCTGCTTCCGTGCCGATGTACGGAATCCCCCGAGCAGCGGCTGCCGCAGCGTGAGGTTCCCGAACGCCGTGAACTGCGGATTCAGAAAAGCGAACGCGGAATTGGTATGGAGCTGCACGCCGTTCAGCGAAGCTTCGATGGTGGTTCCTATCGGCAAGGACATGCGCACCCCCGCGTTGCCGGTGGTCTGTTGCGTGCTGAGGACCGGAGCTCCCGCAAAGAAGGATGCGGTCGGGAATTCCTGATCGACATAATCCAGCGAGAAGAACACCGAAGGATCGAAGGCGCCCGCTTCTCTTCGCGCCACTCCGCGTGCGGCCAGCAACGACGCCTCTGCCGTCCTTACGGCCGTTGCCTTCTGGAGTGCGTTTTGCACCGCCTCGCGAAGGGAGAGTGGAGTACCCTGAAGCTCATCAAGGACTTTCTGAAGTGCGCTGTCGGGGTTGACAGGAGATTGCGCGAGCAGTGGGGCAGCAACAAGAAAAAGAAATAGCGCGACGAGCAGCTTCATCACCTGGTCTACCGTAGTATACATGAGGAATCCAATGGGGTATCTGTCGGTTTGCGCACAGAAACCCCCCAATCGTACCAAGAACTCGAAACCGCCTCCAAAGGTTCCTCCAGGGGCCCGAGAAAAGAGCCCTGAAGGCCTCGCTCTGAAGGCTTCCATACGATCCCGCAAAGGAGATCATCGAGGCTCGCCTGCCTCTCACTTTTATTCTCGGATCGTGACTGGCTGGAGTGACCGTGCAAAGGAGGCGTCAGGCCGCGACGTCATTCTGCTCACCGGTGCGCGTTCGGATAGCCTCTGAGAGCGCATCGAGGATGTCGCATTTCGCGACGGCATTGATCGGGCAATCGGCGCACGGTTCGAGATGCACGGAATGGAGTTCCAATTCAACGCGAAGCCGCAACAAGGTTGATGACGCGTGGAAAAAAAGGAACTGGGGGTCTGATTTGGCTCTGTCGACGTAGAACTGGAGATGGTGAGCAAAACCCGGAGAAAGGAGTTGCCAGAGAATTTCCTCAACTCTGCTACAGGCCATGGGGGAGCACCATTCAATGAGCAGCGAAATGAAGGTCCGAAGCTCGGATTGGGACCAGAAGATGATACCGAAAAGCATTCGTTTTGTCAATATAAATCTTGCAAAAAACTTTATAATTGAGGCACTATTGTAGAACGAGTGGCGTGGTAACCATGTGTGGTAATTTCTACAAACTGTCATGTTTTTGGGGCAAATGACAACCTGCATCTTTACAGATTCAGTGAAATTGATTCATTTCATGAGATCACACATTGATTTCATTGACTAGAACTGGCACACCAGTTGCGATTTCCTACAAGAGTGCGGTAAAGTCGTATTTTTCCATCCTTTCCGAGGGGACGGACACATGCTGTATACCATTTGTGATATCGTGCGTCGTAGACTGGAGCAGGAACAGAACCCCGAACGTCGTGAGACTCTCACCGACATGCTGGACATGCTTGAATCCAAAGAGACCCAAGAGAAGCCTCCGCTGGAGCCGATTTCACGCGTTAGGCATCAGTCGAGGTGCGCAAAATCCTCTGGATTTCGTCTTCTGTAATTCGTACTCTCTGGTGGAATTCCTGCGCGCGTCCCGGTGTTGTGCATCGGGACAAGGACACCACATCCATCAGAGGACTCTCATGCCTGTAAATCGATCTTTGTTACTCACAGCTTTTCTTTTCATCGCTTTATTCCTTCTTCCCTCCCCCGCTGCCGGGCAG
>JAGDMJ010000391.1 GCA_017860555.1 Bacteroidota bacterium | reverse complement strand
CCGCCGGGGTCTTTTCCGGGCATGATGAGCTTTGCCACTGCTCCGGCGATGAGACCGATAATGAGTGATCCAATGAAGTGCATGTAATCCTCCTAGGGTTGTTGATGGTAGTCTGAGGGATTCGCCCTCTGTTTGCGAACCTTGAACAGGCGTCTGACCCGATAGAGTACGAAGACAGCAATGAGAATGAGAACAAGCGCCACAACGGGAAACAGGATAGCCGCGAGGGTGGTTAGGAGCGAGCCGGCAAGTTCCCCGACCGCAACAACATGGTTCGCGACTCCTCCCGTGAACGTCGTGGACTTCGCGCGCGCAAGGACCGTCAGGCCCTGAACAGCTCCTGCAACTCCTCCTCCCGCGATAATAGCGACGGTCCACCGAACGAGAGGCGGGAGGTCCACCATGGTGGAGACGCTGACCAGGACGCCGGCCACAATGGCGGCGGGGGTAGCGATACTATCAAGGAAATTGTCGAGCCACGGTACAAAATAGCCAAGGATCTCGATCAGAGTCGCGCTCCCAAACGCCAGTGCCGCCGGCTCTGTGGCAATCCACCTGGTCCCCTCCGAAGTTAACGGAATCCATCCCGCCATCCCCAGAATACTGGTAATCAGCAGCGGCAGAAAGATCCTGAATCCACAAGCCGCGCTCAAGCCAATCCCCAACCCGATACTGCCCACGATTTCCATAGCCACCACTCCCTATGAGGTGCACATGAATTCAACGCGAAATGTGCCTGCGCCGACTCGGCTGTCCGGCGAGGCTCTTCGTTCGGATCCAAGAGCCTGCGAGGCGACCCGATCAGGATTTCCGCTGCTTCTGAGCAAGCTCATCAAAGAGCAGTGCGCATCGGTAGAGGGTACGCGGCACATGGAAGCACCCCTTCCACTTCCCTCCCTTCAGCGGAAGGAGCACTTCTCCACGTCGACTGAGGTAGCCGAACCATTCCCCAAACTCCGGATCGGGGAAATGCGCCCAGGTATAGTCGTGAACCTTGATGAACCATTCCAGCAATTCGGGGCGCCCCGTCAGGAGGTACCCCATAGCAAGCGCTACAAGCGTCTCACCATGTACCCACCAGAGCTTTTGATCCCAGTCGAGCCGGTCGGGGGGCTTCCCATGTGCATCCAGAAAGTAGAAGATGCCTCCGTATGTTTCGTCCCAGCTTACGTGCAGCGTCTTGAGCGTTACGTCCACCGCGAGATCGATCAGCTGTTGATCCTGCCTCCGCCGTGCGGCATCCATGAGGAACCACATGCCTTCGATCCCGTGCCCGGGGTTCAAAAGCCTCCCTTCAAAGCAATCCAGGTGCGAGCCATCGGGCGCGACCGCTTCAAAGACAACGCCCCGTTCCTGGTCCAGGAAGGACCCCGTGATCTCCCTGATGCAATGATCGATATTGTCGTTCACCTCAGAGGGAGGAAGAAGCGGTTCAAGCTCCAGGCTCAGGTTCGTGAGGATCATGGGAAGCGAATATCCCCTCATCGCCCTGGTACCAGGGAAAAGCTTGTTGTACTTTCCCTTTGGATTGTCTCTCCTCCGAAGAATGTTCCGATACGTCGAAAGGGCGATTGCCGCGGCTTCGTCGTCCTGTGTGGCCCGCGCATAGGCCCCGAATGCCATGGCCGCGAAACAATCGGAGAAGATGTTGTAGGGTTGGACAAGCGGTCTCCCATCACGCGTGAGCGAAAAATACCAATCACCGGCAGCGTCACGACCATGCTGCTTCATGAAGCTCATTCCATGGCGGGCCACATCCAGCCAGCCCTCGTTGGGGCGCATCTCGGCGTACAGCATCGAGAACATCCATACCTGTCGCCCCTGCAGCCACATGAATTTGTCTGTGTCGTAAACGGTACCGTCACGATTGAGGCAGGTGAAGTATCCGCCGCACTCCGTGTCCAGGGAATGCTTCTCCCAGAACGGAAGCACGTCGCTGAGGAGCGCAGTGCGGTACTGCGTCGCCAGAGCAGCAAAGTCGATTGTGCGGTCGCGAAGGGGCGCTGCGGGAAAGTGGTTCATCGTGGTTCTCCCGGAAGGTTTGGCTGAGAGAAGGTAGAACAAATCCTTGACAACTACAATTGAATGTCGCGGGGAAGAATGATATCTTCACACTACGAACGTCGACCGCCTTCGTTTTATTCATGACTCAGGAGACACCACCATTACACGCTTTGCCTTCCTTTCCAATGCTCCTGACGGGACTCTTGTTCCGGAACGCGGGAGCGTCATTTTTCTGGCTTGGATCTGCTTTGTGGCTTCCCTTGGCGGTTTTCTCTTCGGCTTCGACACTGCGGTCATTTCCGGAACGGTCGAGATTGTCGAGAAGCAGTACACGCTTTCAAAACTTGAGGTCGGGTGGTTCGGCAGCGCGGCGCTCATGGGGTGCATTATCGGCGCGCTGTTCGCCGGGAGCCTGGGTGATCGGTACGGGCGAAAGCCGACACTGATTCTCGCAGGCGTTTTCTATTTTGTTTCCGCTCTGTATTCGACCATACCTGAATCGTTTGGTGTCCTGGTATGGGCGCGCGCGCTTGGCGGGCTTGGCGTCGGGATGGCTTCTGTACTCGGGCCAATGTACATCTCTGAGTTCTCTCCGCCGCGCCTGAGGGGACGCATCGTGGCTCTGTACCAGCTCTCCATCGCACTGGGGATCCTCCTTGCCTACTTGTCGAACTATCTTCTTCTCGGGTTTTCCGAATCAAGCCCCGCCTCGTTCGGTGGCAGCGGTTTCTTCCACTACACCATGGTGGCGGAAGTCTGGAGGGGAATGTTTGGCGCGGAGATGATTCCGGCCGCGCTCTTCACAATCCTCCTCTTTTCCGTCCCGGAAAGCCCTCGATGGCTCGTGAAGGCGGGCAACACGGACAAAGCTCTCAGGGTGCTTGCACGAGTCGACGGACGGAGCACCGCCGAGCATGAACTCCGGGAGATCCAGCAGACCATCAGCGGCCGGCAGGGGTCGCTCAAAGAGCTCTTTAGCCCCGGCCTTCGACGGGCACTCCTGGTCGGGGTAGGGCTTTCCTTTTTTGGACAGCTGACCGGCGTCAATGTGGTCGTGTACTACGGTCCCGTCATCATGCGGGATGTCGGTCTTGAGAATGGCAACGCGCTCTTCTATCAGTTGGCGCTCGGCATCATCAATCTCGCCTTCACCCTCCTTGCCATCTGGAAGATCGACGGCTGGGGACGCCGGCCCTTGCTCATCGGTGGAATGGCCCTCGTGGCGGTTTCGATGGCGGTGACTGCCATTCTCGTCATCCTGAACGCGCCTCCCATCTGGGTGATCGTACTCCTCGGACTCTACATCGCATTCCTGGCGGTGTCCATCTGTGCGGTTATCTGGGTGTTGACGCCGGAGATTTTCCCCAACCGGGTTAGAGGGCGGGGCGCCTCCATCTCCACCTTCACCAACTGGACCATGAATGCGTTCAGCGCGTTTGCCTTTCCCTGGTATGTCGCGGCATTCGGTCTGGGAACCGGCTTTTTCACGTTCGCGGGGATCTGCCTGATTGCAACCATCTTCTTCTGGAAATTCGTCCCCGAAACGAGGGGCAAATCCCTTGAAGAGATCGAGGCCTACTGGACATCGCGCAAATAGGAGCAACGACATTGTTTCTCATCGTGTGTCGAAGGCGAGGAGACGGCGGGGTTCAATTTCCCTCATGTCCTGACCCGGATGGGCTTCTATGTGCATCTCACGATCATACTAGATGAAAGGAAACGCATGGAGCGTCTGAAGATACGAGCATTTCCTGATCCACAGCAGGACATCATCGAGCGTTACTGTGCCGAAGCGAAACAGCTGCTCGACCGGGCCACCTCTGAAGCGGAGGCGC
>JAGDMJ010000390.1 GCA_017860555.1 Bacteroidota bacterium | reverse complement strand
ACTATTCCAGGCACCCGGAGCAAAATGCGCGTACAAAAACCGCTCCAAGCACCTCATCAAGTGCTCATTTGCGCGCCGGCCATGCCCACCGTCGTACCCTATGATGACCATTTATTACATTCAAAATACATAGCCCGCAGCTTTAATCTCTGACGTCTGTGATTTTGCAGGACCTTTCCCCCACCTAAGCCGGTAGATTTTCACCATCTTTCCCCCGGGGGATTTTCACTATCTTTCCCCCACTTGGGCGGGGGGATTTTCACTATCTTTCCCCCACCCCGTTTTCAGGATCTTTCCCCCACCCCTTGCGACTCGACCGGCACGTATGACATGCCCTTCCCATAGGAGGTGGACATGCCATACCGGGAGGTTAGAGTCGTGGATTATCAGGAAGTTCTTCGCCGATGGTTGGCCGGAGACGGAGTCCGTTCGATTGCCCGAGGTACCGGCCTGGATCGAAAGACTGTCCGTCGGTTGATAAAGATTGCCCGGGAACATGGACTGAAACCCGGCGATCCGTGGCCGGATGACCAGGCGATCTCTATGTTCACAGGCAGTGTCCGACGTCCTGGGCCGCCCGCACAACACAGTGCGTCTGAGAGGATCCTGCTCGAGCGACGGGAACAGATCCGCCAGTGGATCGAGAAGGACGAGCTGATACTGACGAAGGTCCATGAGTTGCTTGCGCGAGAAGGAGTGGTCGTCTCCTATGCCGCCCTGCATCGATTCGCCCGCAAGTGGTGCGATTTCGGGAAACGGACTTCGATCACGGTCCGAAAGCTCGAGGGCAGGCCGGGCGAGTTCGCCGAGGTCGATTTCGGGCGTCTTGGATTTGTCGAGGACCTGGGCAGCAGCCGGCCCCGCCTGGTCTATGCCTTCATCATGGTTATGGGCTACAGCCGGCTGTCCTGTGTGGTTCCCGTCTTCCGGCAGGACCTTGAATCGGTGATCCGATGTTTTGAGGAGGCCTTCCGCTTCTTTCAGGGTTGCCCGAAGCGGGTCGTGATCGATAACGTCAAGGCATGCCTGGATCTGGCTGATCCGTATGTGCCCCGGTTCAACCGTGCGTTCCTGGAGTATGCGGCCTTCCGCAAGTTCATCCCGGACCCGGCGCGCCCCTACCACGCGAAGGACAAGCCGGTGGTCGAGCGCCATGTCCCCTATGTGCGGGAGCGTTTCTTCAAGGGCGAGAAGTTCATCAGCATCGATGATGTCGCACGCCGGGCTCTTGTCTGGTGTCGCGATGTTGCCGGTCGCAGGATTCACGGCACGACACGATGCGTGCCGATGGAAGTCTTCGAGGCTGAGGAACGGGCTGTCCTGACGCCGCTTGAAGCCGAGCGGTTCGTCATCCCCTGCTGGGATCGATGCCAGGTTCATCCCGATCACCACGTCCGTTTCTTGTATGCCCTCTACTCAGTCCCGACTCAGTACGTCGGCAAAGAGGTCGATGTGCGTGGCGACGGTGCTTTGGTCCGCATCTACCATCAGGCGCAGCTGATCAAGACCCATGCGCAGAAACCGCGTGGGGGCCGTTCCACCGACTACGACGACTACCCGAAGGAGCGGGCCCCCTATGCCATGCGCTACCCGGACTACTACCGCAAAAAGGGGCAGGAGATCGGCCCGGCCGTGGGTATGTTCATCGATAAGCTGCTCGAGGGCGAGTTCCCCTGGTGCCGGCTGCGCCAGGCGCAGAAACTGCTGCGCCTGGCCGAACGCTACGGTGCCGCCCGCGTGGAAGCAGCCTGTGTCCGGGCACTCTCATACGAGGCCATCGACGTTCATCGCCTCGGTCACATTCTCGAACAGGGACTCGAGCATGAGTCTTCAGAAAACCCGCAGGCCAGCAGTCCGCCGGTCCAGCAGACGCTGCGGTTTCTTCGTCCGGCACACCACTTCTCTCACCAACCCATCAGTCCAGGAGTGACACCGTGCAAACAGAGGCTCAACTGAGGAAGACATTGAAGCGGTTGAAGCTTTCCGGAATGCTCACGACTCTGCCCGACCGTCTCGCTTTTTCCCGCAAGGAGAAGCTCGACTACACGGAGTTTCTCGAACTCATCCTCGGCGACGAAGCTCAGCGTCGGGACCAGGTCTCTGTCCAGACCCGCCTGCGCAACGCCGGCTTCGAAGAGGAATGCACACTCGAGGGCTTCGACTGGTCGGCCGACATCCGGTTCGACAAGGCTCGCCTGAACGATCTGTTCGGGCTTCACTTCATCGAGCGCCGGGAGAACATCATTCTTACCGGCCCTGTTGGTGTAGGGAAAACCTTTCTCGCCTGCGCTTTGGGTCACTCGGCCTGTCGTGCCGGCTACCGGGTCCTATTCACCCGGGCAGACGCCATGCTCAAGAGCCTCGCGCAATCGCGGGCGGACAACTCCTTCGACAGGCAGCTCAGGCACTTCCTCAATCCCGATCTATTGGTGATCGACGACTTCGGTCTCAGGAAACTGTCGGGACATGCCTCGTCGGATTTCTACGAACTCGTCATCGAGCGCCACATGCGGAGTTCATCGATCGTAACGTCGAACCGCGACGTAGAAGAATGGGCCGCCCTTTTCGACGAGCCGCTCCTGGCACAAAGCGCCCTGGACCGGTTCTGTCATCGGGCGCATCAGTTCGTGATCGAGGGTGACTCCTATCGCAAACGAATGGCACCCGGGGCCCGGAACCACACGGGTGACAGTACAGGGAAGGAGTAGATCAATATGAGCGATGAGCTTTCTGTTCATCAGGAGCACAAGCTTCGTTTGAAGAGAGCAACCAGCTGGTTTCCCGCGGACGAGTCTTTGCTTGAAGCCATGACGCTCGTTTCTGCCGGAGCTTTCAGGCTGTTTGTCTTCTTGTGCCTGAAGGCGGACCGGCATACGGCCACTTACTCGGCCGGCTGCCGCCCCCTGGCTTTGTCTGCTGCTACATCGAAGAACTCCCTGAGAAGGTATATGGTCGAACTGCAAACCCGGGGCCTGTGCTCGATAACACCAACCCGGAGCCCCAGGCGCGGTACGACCTTCCGCATCAGTCCGGAGTTCTGGCCTTACAAGAGTGTCGAGGATCATTCCAATCGCGCATCTCCGGACGACTACGTCGCTGCCGTGCGGAATCACTTTCTGGCGCTCCGATGCACCAGTGGTCGCTTCGGGCCAGCGGAGGAACGCCAGGCTCGCGAGCTCCAGGGGCGGGGCGTGCGACTCCAGATCCTTGAGGATGCGATGCTGGTGGGCGCCTGCCGGAAATACGTATCCTGGTTGAACAATGGCTTTTCGGCCCCGATCGCTTCACTGCGTTACTTCGAGCCGTTGATCGAAGAAGTCCAGGAACGTCCGTTTGCCGCCGACTACCGCGATTACCTTCGGATGGAGGTGAAGAAGCTGGCAGGGCTCTGGAGCCAATCAACTGCCAAGTACACCGGAGATCTCTGGCGTCGGGATCTCCCGGGTGCGGGTCGGTGTAAGAACGGGCCCGGTACGGTCATTGACGCAGAAGCCACAAAAGATGGGAGAGTATGTGAGGAAGAAGAGACGAGATGATGATGAAGTGCGTAGTCCACCCTTTGTTTCAGCTGACTGCACCGTCATGAGAGACGCAGGTTCGTGATCAGGAGATTGCCGTGATCAGCAAAAACGAGTAAAACCATGTTGAGGACGCAAGGGGTGGGGGAAAGATACTGAAAACGGGGTGGGTGAAAGATCCTGCAAATCGACATGCATGACGATTCCCAATATTATCAACGGCTTGGAGTGACGCGCCCGATTCCTGATTCCCCACTGTGTCAGTTATTGTGTCAGTAGCAGGTACGGAATTGAATATTTCAAGAGCCATCTTGAGATACGCGATCGC
>JAGDMJ010000389.1 GCA_017860555.1 Bacteroidota bacterium | reverse complement strand
GTGATGAAGACCTGGCCGTCATCGGTCTCATCGATGTCATGGATGACGCAGATATTGGCATGCTGCAGGGAGGAGAGCGCAGTGGCTTCCTGGATGAGACGGCGTTTCGCCTCGGGGTTGTGGCTCATCTCCGGCGGAAGGAACTTCAGAGCGACGGGACGATGGAGCCTGAGATCTTCGGCCCGATACACCACTCCCATGCCGCCCCCGCCGAGGAGCTCCAGAATTCTGAAGTGAGAAATGGTTTGACCGATCAGCGATTCCGGCATACGGGCCAATGTTTCGACGGATGGAACCAGTGTCAAAGATCTCTTATTTGAATATAGGGCTGAACGGGAGGAAAATCAACGAGAGTGGAAAGCGCAATCTCCCCTGTGTTTCCGGAAAAAACGTTTGCCCTCTTCGAGGAACCCCGGTTGCTTGTCCGGGGTTTGTTCATAGTGGTGTGACTCCTGGGGTTCGAAATTCGATAGCATGGTTGGGTTGTCACGATTCGCGTTGCATTTCTCGTCACCGTCAAGAGGTCTCCATGGCCAAAGACTCGACCGCACCCGTCTCCCAAGTGTCGGCACGGACCGGGACAGTCCCGCACGTCACAAGGAAAGCGATCCCCCCGCGCCTGGGTCGGCTCGACTCGATCGATTTCCTCCGCGGCCTTGCCATGGTGGTGATGGCGCTCGACCATGTCCGGGATTTCTTCACGAATGTCCGGTTTGATCCTCTTGATCTGTCGCAAACCACCCCGTACCTCTTCCTGACGCGATGGATAACCCATCACTGCGCGCCGGCATTTGTCTTCCTTGCCGGCACAGGTGCATTCCTCTATCTCTCTCGAGGAAGAACCCGGAGCGAGCTTGCGAAGTTCCTCCTGAGCCGCGGACTCTGGCTTGTTTTTCTTGAGCTCACCGTTGTGCGGTTCGCCTGGACGTTCAATATCGACTACTCGTTCGCGGTCGGCCAGGTGATCTGGGCCATCGGCTGGTCGATGGTGGTGCTCTCCGGATTGATTTTTCTTCCCCGCCGGGCGCTGGCCATCGTGAGTCTGGGGATGATCGCTCTCCACAATCTGACGGATCCTCTCGCTCCGGTGACATTCGGCTCGTTCGCCTGGGTCTGGCAAATACTTCATGTTCAGAGTCCGATCACGTGGAGTGATGCGAACGTGTTCCTCGCTATGTATCCTCTCATACCCTGGATCGGCGTCATGGGGGCAGGGTATTTGTTCGGAAGCATCGTTCTGCAGGAAGAGGGGGTCCGCCGGCGGAAGATGTACACGGTCGGCTTCGTTCTCATCGCCGGTTTTGTCTTCCTGAGGGCTCTGAACATGTATGGCGATCCTCATCCCTGGAGCGTCCAGGATTCGCCCGTGAAAACATTTCTCTCGTTTCTCGACACGCACAAGTACCCGCCATCGCTTCTCTATCTTATGATGACGCTCGGCCCGGCCATCGCTATCCTTCCCTGGCTCGAGCGCTGGGAAGGAAAGGTCGCAAGCTTCATTACGGTGTTTGGGCGCGTGCCCCTCTTTTATTATGTGCTCCACCTCTACGTGATCCATGTCCTGGCGCTTGTTGCCGCCCGTTACACGGTGGGCCGCTTCGGATTTCTGCTGTCGAATCCACCGTTCGAGAACTTGCCGCCGGATTACGGCTTCTCTCTGGGCATCGTGTATGCCATTTGGATAGGAGTCATCCTTCTCCTCTATGTCCCGTGCAAAGCATTTGCACGGGTGAAGAGGGAGAGCCGCAACCCGTTGTTGAGCTACCTGTAAAGAATTTGCCTCTTTCCTTCGAAAACGATAGCTTATCCATTCTCGTGGGAACCAACAGCTATCGATCCAGCGTTTGGCGCAGGGACGGATTTTCCGGAGAAACGACCTTGATTGGGCAAACCGTTTCGCATTATCTGATTCTTGAAAAGCTGGGCCAGGGGGGTATGGGCGTGGTGTACAAAGCCCAGGATACCAGGCTCGACCGCTTTGTAGCTCTGAAATTCCTCCCTCATCATCTCACACCGAACGAATCTGAACAGGCACGTTTCCTTCAGGAAGCGAAAGCGGCGGCAGCCCTGAACCATCCGAACGTCTGCGGCGTCATCGACATTCTGGAGGATCGGGGCCAGCAATTTATCGTGATGGAATATGTCGAAGGGGTGACCCTCCGCCAGAAGGCACCCATCGCGAAGGTCGACGAGGCGATCGGGTATGCAATCCAGATCGGTGAAGCCCTGCAAGCGGCGCACGCGAAAGGAATCGTCCACCGCGATGTGAAGAGCGAGAATATGATGCTGACGGTGGACGGGCGCATCAAGGTCATGGATTTCGGCCTGGCAAAGCTCAAAGGCTCCTTGCACTTGACGAGGGAGTCCAGCACGCTTGGGACGCTCGCCTACATGGCGCCTGAGCAGATTGAGGGAGGCCTGTCGGATGCACGGTCGGACATCTTCTCGTTCGGAGTCGTCTTTTTCGAGCTCCTGACGGGAAAGCTCCCCTTCCGCGGCGAGCATGATGCGGCACTGATGTATTCCATTTTAAACGAGGAACCCGAGTCGGTCCTGGGTTCCCTTCCGGACGTTTCCCCCGACATCGACCGGATCGTCGGGAGGGCACTCGAAAAGGACCCGGCCGACCGGTATCAGCATGTGGACGATATGGTCAGCGAGCTCCGGCGGCTCCGTAAGCAATCGGGCCGCGTCGTCAGGCCCGAAGCCACGGCCAGGCACGACATCCCGGCCCCGCGGCGGAAACCCCTCCCCTGGAAAAGCCTCATGATTGGTGCGGGAGTGGTGATCGTCCTCGGGGCGTCGGCCTTCCTGTTGCTGCGCGACCCGTTCTCACGGTCCGGCGAATCCGCATCGCCACAGACGATCCTTGCGGTCCTCCCGTTCGCGAGCTTCGGCGCACCCGAGAAGGAGTATTTCGCCGATGGCCTCTCTGAGGAGATCGCGGGCAAACTCTCAGGGCTCTCCGGGCTTGGTGTGATCGCGTATCAGAGTACCATGCAGTACAAAGGGACCAACAAGCCGCTGTCGCAGATCGCCGAAGAGCTTCATGCGGCGTATATTCTTCGCGGAACGGTTCGATGGCAAACCGACGGGAGCGTCACCCGAGTCAGGGTGAACCCGGCCCTGATCAAAGCTACCGATGGCACGCAGGTCTGGTCGCAGCCCTATGAAGCTGATTTTTCAAGCGCGTTCAAATTACAGGCAGATATCGCATCGACGGTCGCGCGGGCCCTGAACGTGAAGCTCGCGGCGTCAGAGCAGCAGTCTTTGCGCGAAGCACTGACCGAGAATTCCCAGGCATACGATCTGTACCTGAGCGCTCTGCCGTACACGGTCGACATTGACAATGAACAGCGACAGCGCATCGCCATCAAACTGTTTCAAGATGCCATCGAACTGGACACTCAGTTTGCGGCTGCCTACGCGCAGCTATCCACGATGCAGTCCAATCTATACTGGAACTACTTCGATCGCACCGAAGAGAACCTTCTCCGGTCCGAGGCGAACGCACAACGGGCCCTGGCCCTGGAACCCCAACTCCCGGACGCGCACATCGCTATGGGGGATTTTCTCTATCATGGCAGGCTGGACTACGAGGCAGCCCTCCGGGAATACCGGGAGGCGATTCGGCTGGACGCGGACAACGCAGATGCCATCGCCGGAATTTCGTACGTGCTGCGAAGGCAAGGAAAAATGGAGGAGGCGGTCGAGTACGCATTGAAAGCTCTGGATCTTAACCCGCGGAACTACACCACAGTGTTTACCGTCGGCGAGACATATGTGCTCCTGAGAGCATACGACAAAGCTATGCCTTTCCTGGAGCAGGCGACCTCGCTGGCTCCGGAGGCTGC
>JAGDMJ010000388.1 GCA_017860555.1 Bacteroidota bacterium | reverse complement strand
CTCCTTCTCAATGCCGGGGCGCGCCTCATAGTCTGGAGTGTGACAAGAAAGTTCAGGAACGCATGAATTTCACCTATTACCGGCGGAAAATAACAAGCGCCGTCATGACGGGCCTCAGCATTGCTTCCGCGCTGGTGGCTGTTGGGGTGCTCGCCGTTGTGTTCATCTATACCCTCATGCAAGGCTTCGGCTCGTTGAACCTCGACTTTTTCATTGCGATGCCGGCTCCTGTGGGAGAGTCCGGCGGAGGGATGGCCAACGCGCTGGCGGGTACCGGGATCTTGATCGGCCTCGGAAGTCTGATCGGGCTGCCGACGGGAATTATGGCAGGAATCTATCTTGCCGAGCATGGCAACAACGCCTTTGGCAACATGGTACGTTTCATGGCCGATGTGCTGAGCGGCGTTCCTTCGATCGTGGTGGGCGTCGTGGCATATGTGCTGGTCGTGCTTCCCATGAAACACTTCTCCGCTCTGGCGGGCGGGGTGGCCCTGGCCATCCTCATGATCCCGACGGTGACAAGGACAACGGAGGAGATGATCCGTCTCGTGCCCGGCTCCTATCGCGAGGCGGCTCTGGCGCTCGGGATTCCCCGGTGGAAGACCACAGTCAGGATCATCCTTCCGGCAGCGCTGAAGGGAATCACTACCGGCGTTCTTCTCTCGATCGCCAGGGCAGCCGGAGAGACCGCGCCGTTGCTGTTCACCGCTCTTGGAAACCGCTTCTGGTCGACTGCCCTGGATCAGCCGATAGCATCGCTGACCGTCTTCATTTATGATTACGCGCGAGCGCCCTTCGAGGAGTGGAACCGTCAGGCATGGGCGGCCGCATTCGTCCTCATCGCCCTCATCTTTATCATCAGCCTGGTGTTCAGGACGGTAACCCGGAGACAATATGCACAACGATGAACTTATGCAAACGAGAACTATGAACCGGCCATACACCAGTAGCGCGCCCAGAGGCTCCAGCCAGAGCCTGTCAATGCTCAACCCGAAGATGGCCGTACAGGGGTTGAATGCCTACTTTGGGAAAACCCACGCGCTCAAGGATGTTGCCCTCAGCGTTCCCGAGCACCAGGTGATGGCCATCATCGGGCCCTCCGGCTGTGGCAAGTCCACGTTTCTACGCAGCTTGAACCGGATGCACGAGGTCGCGGGAGGAACGATGACGGGGAGAATCTCCCTGGACGGCGAGGATATTCTCACGTATGATCCGGTGGTCCTGCGCCGACGGGTAGGAATGGTGTTCCAGAAGGCAAACCCGTTCCCGACCATGTCGATCTTTGACAATGTGGCGGCCGGGCTGAAGCTGAACGGCATTCGGAACAGAAAACTGCTCGCGGAGGTAGTGGAGCGGAGCCTGCAACAGGCGGCACTCTGGGACGAGGTGAAGGATTCGCTCGGGAAGTCGGGGGTAAGCCTCTCCGGGGGACAGCAGCAGCGCCTCTGCATCGCGCGCACACTTGCCGTCGAACCGGAGGTCGTGCTCATGGACGAACCGGCGAGCGCGCTCGATCCCATCTCCACGGCAAAGATCGAGGAGCTCATCTACGAACTGAAGGGGCGCTACACCATCGCCATCGTGACGCACAACATGCAACAGGCGGCCCGCGTGAGCGACTTTACCGCCTTTTTCTATCTGGGAGAATTGATCGAGGTGGGAGAGACGAAGAAGATGTTTACGACTCCTGAGAAAAAACAGACGGAAGACTACATTACGGGGCGGTTTGGTTGAAATGACCAGGCATTTTGAGCAGGAGCTTTTCGCTCTCAAACAGAACCTCATTGTCATGGGAACGCTGGTCAATGACCAGCTTGAGCAGGCATGCACGGCGCTCTTCGGCGGAATGAGGGACCTGGCCGCGGATGTGATCCGGACCGACGCGAGGGTTGATGAGTTCGATACGGAGATCGACCGCCGCTGCCAGGACATCTTTGCCCTCACGCAGCCGGTGGCGGCCGACCTCCGTCTGCTGATGTCGGCGCTCAAGATCAACAGCCAGCTTGAGCGGATCGGTGACATCGCCGTGAATATTGCCGAGCGGGTGGCCCCTCTTGCGGCACATCAGGACCTTATCGCGAAGACCCGGCTCGGGGAGATGGCACAGATCGCCCGGATCATGGTCGAAGAAAGCCTGGCGGCGTTCATCCATAGCAATTCCGCCCTGGCGACTCGCGTGCTGGAAAGCGACGACCTGGTGGATGATCTGGATAGCATCATCTTCGACAACCTGGTTGACCTCATGAAGGAAGACCCCTCGCTGGTCGAACCCGGAGCGCACATTCTTATCCTGAGCCGCCACATCGAGCGCCTTGCCGATCATGCCACAAATATCGCCGAGGATGTGATCTTCCTGGTGCAGGCGAAGCTGGTGAAGCACAACGCAGGTGTTGGGCGCGAGGGCCCCCGGGCTCAGTGAAATCCATCGAGCATTGTAGATCGGATCTCCCGTGCCGTCGGGACGCTGCTTCTTTTCCCCCCGCATTATTGCAAACCTCTCTCAAAAGCAGTATCTTCAACAATTAGGGGTTTCACGTCGTTTTGCGGAATTTCCGCCTTTCACACACCCTGACAGCTGAATCAACGTGGGAAAGATCATCACCATCACGAATCAGAAAGGGGGGGTCGGCAAGACCACCACGGCCGTGAATCTTGCGGCATGCATCGCGGCGGCGGAGAAAAAGACTCTTTTGGTTGACGCGGATCCGCAATCGAACGCGAGTAGCGGGGCAGGAATGCAGGAAAGTGCGGAGGGCCGAAGCACCTATGAGGTCATTCTGGGGGATATTGTAGTCCGGGAGGCGATTCAGAAGACCAGCATGCCGTTTCTTTCCCTCATCCCCTCCCATATCAACCTGGTGGGCGCCGAAGTGGAGATGGTGAGCATGGAGGATCGGGAACGCCGCCTGAAACGGGCCCTGCATACGATCCGGGACGATTATGATTTCATCTTCATCGACTGCCCGCCGTCGCTGGGACTCCTCACCCTCAATGCGTTGACGGCGGCGGATTCCGTGCTGATACCCGTCCAGTGCGAGTACTACGCGCTGGAAGGGCTGGGCCAACTCCTGAACACGATCAACATGGTGAAGAAACAATTGAATGAACATCTGGACATCGAAGGGGTCCTGCTGACCATGTACGACAGCAGGCTGCGCTTGTCCAATCAGATCGTGGGTGAGGTGAAAAAGTATTTCGGGGAAAAGGTGTTCAAATCCGTAGTCACCAGGAACGTGCGGTTGAGCGAGGCACCAAGCTTCGGGAAACCCATCATTCTGTACGATGCTATGTCTGCCGGCACACGCAACTACATGGAGCTTGCTCAGGAAATTTTGGTCAGGAACAACCACCAGGTTATCGCGACCTGAGCTCGGAGAAAGAATCATGTCAAAACAAGTACTTGGTCGAGGCCTTGCCTCGTTGATCCCACGACAGCCGGCTACGCCGCCGACCGCGCCGGTCGGTCGCCAGGATGATGGCACCAGTAACGAGATTGTGGCGCAGATCGATCTGGACAAGATCGAGCGTAACCCCTACCAGCCCAGAGCCGATTTCGACCCCGTGGCGTTGGATGAGCTCCGGCATTCGATTCTGGAGAAGGGGGTCATTCAGCCGATCACCGTGCGCCGCCTGGAACAGGGATACCAGCTCATTTCGGGAGAACGGCGCGTGCGTGCGGCACGTGATGCAGGGTTGACGCAGATTCCCGCGTACATCATCAAGGTCCATTCCAATGAAGAAATGCTCGAGCTCGCGCTCGTGGAAAACCTGCAGCGCGAACATCTGAATCCCATCGAAGTGGCGATCTCGTACCGGCGGCTCATCGAAGAGTGCCGCCTGACACAGGATGAAGT